>NZ_JBHUQX010000070.1:0-28472 GCF_042674225.1 Streptomyces sp. NPDC056948 | reverse complement strand
GAGTGTCGATGGGGTCGTGGCGGCCAGCAGTGCGCCCGGCCTACCGACAACAAGGAGTGCCGGAGCCGACGGGCTACAGCTGGCGCTGAATCCACCAGAACATCAGGCCGACGATGCCGGCCCCGGAGCCGTAGGCCGCACCGCGCAGGGCGCTGGAGAGCATCGCGCGCAAGCGGCGGCGGATCCAGGCCCAAAGCCTCTTCCAGCGGCTTGAGGGAGGCGGGCTGGGATCGGACATGAATCTCCTCGGATGAATTGGGTGTGAAGTCGCGTGACCTGTGGGGCAGGAACGAGGGTCAGGCAGGCTGCCCGGCGCAGATTCGGCAACCCAAGCCACTGGCGATGAAGGCCGCGTAGCGGATTCGGCTGACCTGGCGGCACGACCGTCGCCGACAGCGCACCGTCCAGGGCACCGTGCCCCCCCGGAAGGGCTCTTCAGGGACGAGTCCGGCCTCACGCACTCGTCGCTCCGCCTCGGCTGCCGTCAGGGCCCACTGGCGTGCGTCACTCTGGGCAGCGCGCCGGCTCTCGGCCTGCCGCACCCGGTGCCAAGTCTCGGCCCAGAGAGGGAACCGCTTCTCCGGCACTTCGCAGGCAACGAGGTAAGCGAACAACTGCTTCTTGGAAACGACTGACTGGTCCCGCTCCCGGATCCGCCACGCCGTCGACCGGGAGAGACTACCGAACTCACGGATACGTGCCTTGGACCGCCGCTCCATCTCATCCAGGGACGGACAGCCGTTCATCTGCCATAACTGCCGCAGTGCAAGTCCCAGTTCCGCAGAGTTCAAGATCTGAGCAGGCGGACGTGCACGCGGCGCGGGCTGTTTGCGTCCGCTCTGCGATGCTTTCCTCCACAGGGACTCGATTCGATCCCTGTCCAACTGGCAGACGACCGCGATGGCATGTGCCATCTGAAGCGTCGGCAGGGCACGGCCGGACTCAGCACGCTGGATCGTCCCGACGGACGTTCCGACCTTTTCAGCAACCTGCTGGCGAGTCAGCGCGAGAGCGGACCTCCCCGCGCGCAGTGCTGCGGCCAGCCGGCCCTTCCAAGTTTTCGGGTGCGGAATGGGAGCCATCGGACGCCCGGTACGCGTCATCGCGCTACCCGGCCCCGGGCGCCGAAATCCGTCCTCCGCTAGTCACGGTTCGTATCAGGACGTACTGCTGCATGACGTGCCCTTCCTCCGCGAACCGCGTACGGGTGCTGCGCACCGCGAGGCGGTATCGGGGTCTCTGAACTCTGGCTCCAACCAAGGCCGACAGCTCAACGGGTGGCTCCGCCGCGCTGCGGTGAACAGAATGTTGCCAGTGATCGGACCGCTCGAATGCCCATCGCGAGTACTAAATTCGTATCTGTCGCATCTGCCGGAGACAGGGCCAACTGGCCAGTTCCCCCCGTGCGCACCGTCGCGCCAGATGATGCTCTGACGCGACCTGCGCCTTCTCGACAGGACGTCACCTCAGCGTTAGGCCATGGCCAGTCCTTCCAGGCACTTTCTTCGAATTCGTCCCACATCCGCTTGCTGTCATCGCAGGAGACTGCAACGATCCGCACATCTGCCCCTCTCGAGAGGCAGGCCCTGACCTCCTCTGGCTCCAACCAGTGAACAGGGACTTCATGGAACGGGCGGTGGCTCGCCCCTCCATCAGGCGCAGGCCGGGGCCACCAGGTCCCGGCCTCGACGCTGTCTCCAGGCCAGTCCTCCCTTCCCGCACAGACCGAAGGCACCACCTGCGGAGCAGGGGGACCGCAATGTACGGCCGTCGAGCCCGCGACACGTGGTGCGGCCCGTTCGCGACGCCCTTCAGGCCCTGCCCGACCCAGACCAGGACCGCACCGGATACGACCGCACGAAGTCCCGGCGGCTCAGGCCGTGGTCCGCGGTCCAGACGGTGGTCCGACGGTCGCCGGCCCGGCTTCCGGGCCGCTCGCTCCTGCCGGGCCCGGCGCAGGGCGGCGGCCTCGGTGGTCGCGGCCTGCCGGCGGCGCTGTGCACGGGCCACTCCGACCGAGGCCGACGCGACGTCCAAGTGTCCGGCTCGGGGAACGAGCGATGGCTCAGCTCCCGGCGCCTGAACGGATGCTCTCCTCAGTCGGCGGCGCGGTGTTCGTCGTCCAGGTGGGCCATGGCGTAGCCGAGCTCGTCCGGATGGAGGGCAAGGCGGGCCATCGCCCACGCGGTCTTCGCGTCCATCCCCTGCCCGAAGTCGACGACCGGCGGCCCGTTGGCTATTCCCCGGCCGCCGGACCGGCCAGCCTCTCGGCCCCAACCACCTGTCCGCGCTCCTGAACCAGGTCGGAATCCCGATCGCAGCCGCCCGCGGCGCCGCCATCCTCGTTCGGCACCGGTGACGGGGCTGCGTCTCCGGGCGGTACTCACGCGTGCAAGACGCCTGTCGGCGTCGAGGTGCGCTGGACGTGCGCTGGTGCTGTAGTGGTTTGAGAGGCAGTTCTGACGAGAGGCACCGAGATGGACCTCGGTACACACGTCGATTCGCACAAGCCCACCTTCTTCGACGACCCCCTCGTCGACCCGCATGCGTTCATCCGCGCGCATGAGGCCGTCACCGCGGCGTTCGACCGAAAGCGAGCAGTCCACTACCACGAGTGTGTGGACTTCCTCGACCATCGGACACAGCAGTTCGACTGGTTCGCCGACCTGTCCCGAAGGCTGGTGCACGGCGATCGGGAGGCCCGATCCTTGTTCCGGGAGGGCTTGGCGTCGGACGGTGCCGGGGCAGGCGTCACCGCGGACGAGGATCCTCCGCTTTTGACGGCGCCCGCCGTATCCGCTGCCGCGAACAGTGGCCGGGCAGAGTCGGCGACGACCGGGCAACCGGTCTTCAACCTCAGTGTGCTGTTCGATGTCTTCATGGGGGCGAGTTACGAGTTCGCCAATGACGCCGATCTCTTGGCGCGGAAGCTCGCGCGCCTGTACGCGCAATTCCTGGAGGTCGCCCTCCCGGTCGCAGCGCTGGCACACGCATCGGCGGGCTTCCTGGACGGTGCCGTCGATGCACTCGGCCTGGCGCGCGTCGTGACGATTGCGGCCGCCGATCAGGACGTCGCCGGCGCGCGAGGCTTTTCGGAATCCGGCGGCCGGGTCGTCGCCGAGGCCGACGACATGCTGGCCGCGTGGCTCGACGGAAACCCGGTCGACCGCTGGCTGGAATCGTGTCGGGAGAAGGAGAACAGCACGGCTCTGCACGGCGTTTCCCCGGACGTCCTGGTCGGGGGCGAAACCCTGACCTTGCATGCCGACCATGGTGAGCGATTCGCCAAACGGCAACCGGAGGACGTCGCCGTGGTGTTCGGGCCGTCGGCCATGCACGCCGAAATCCGGAAGTGGACGTCGACCGAGATCACCGTCACCGTCCCGGAACGCCGCAGTGTCGACTCCGTCTACTTCGTGCGCGTCCCCGACGAGCGTCGACTCGTGGAAGTCGAAGACTCCCGCAAGCAATTCGCCAGGCGGTTCGGCCGACACTGGGGCAACTCGTATCTGGGCGTGCGCAGCCCCGTCGAATTCGTTCCTCCTCAGTACCCGCCAGTGCGGGTCGGCACCGGCCTCGTGGTCCGTCATGAGCCCCGTCTGCGGCGCTTCGCTGCCTATCGCGACGACCGGACCATGGTGCAGGACAATCCAGTGGCAGGCGGCGAGACCATCACGGTCGAGTGGGACGTCGCCTGTGACAACGCGCCGCTGAAGGAAGTCCGCGTCTCCGCGTTGGGGAAGAACCTTTGGAGCGGCGCGGATCCGACCGGCACTCTCGCGTTCTCCCACGCCCAGCTCACCGCGATGGTCGCCGGAGCCGGCGAGTCGGCGAACAGGCATACGGGCCGGCGCGGGCCGGGCAGGCGACGCTGGTCGCGGCGGTCTCCGCGTGGCGGCGAGACCGTCGGCAACGAGCTTCGGTTGGAAATCGCAGCCAGGAACGAAGTAGGCACGGTACGCCGCACGATGGGGCTCACCATCAACATTCCCGCGCTGTCAGTGCGGCCGTACGGTGCCGCGGCGGGAAGTCCGCTGACGGTATGGATGTCCGGCGGGGCTGGTTTCCTGATCGTCGAAGCCAGTTCACCGAGGCCGTTCGACACCGAGGTGGCGCTCCAAAGTTCCGATCCGGGCCGGGTGTCCGTGGTGTCGCCGATCACCATTCCGGCCGGTGGGACCAGCGCTTTCACGGCCGTTCTCGGAACCGGTCAGCCTGCTTCGCCCGGGCCCGCGGCCACCGTCACCGCCACAGCGCCCCTTCTCCTGGGCGGGTCGGTGGATGTCTGGGTCGCAGGCGGCCGGGGGCGCTTCGAACAGCAGCCGACGGAGCTGGACCTCGTGCCGATCCACGCCGCGCTCTTGCCCAACGGCAAGGTCCTCATGATGTCGTCGGACGAGCAGCGCTGGTCCGACCCGAACAACAAGGGCCGCGGCAAGTACCTGGTCTGGGATCCCGCGACAGCACAACCCGTTTCGACCGCGACGTGGCACACCGACGACTACGGATTCGGTCTGCGCCAGAACCTGTTCTGCAGCGGGCACTGCCTACTCGGGGACGGCCGCCTACTGGTGGCCGGGGGCGTCGCGGGGCCCGGTCTTTATTACTTTCCCGGAATAGAGATCTATGGTTCGGACATCACCGTGCATGCGGCCAGGGTGCATGAAGGCGTATCGACCGGCGTCCTGTGGACGAGGTTCGAGGACATGCCGCGGCCGCGCTGGTACCCGACATGCGTGACCCTCCCGAGCGGCGACGGGCTCATCGTCGCCGGCAGCAGCGACGGATCCCACGCCAGTTGGATCAACAGCACCCATGAAGTGTTCGAGCAGAGCAGCGGCACCCTGCACGTGCGGGGACGCTTTTACCCCGACAACATCAAAACGTACCCATTCGTCCATGTCCTGCCCGGACCCGACGGCGAGACGGTCCTATTCGTGTACGAAAACAACCGCGCACGACTCCACTTCCCGGAGCAGGACTTGTGGTCCCCGCCCTTCCCAACCACCACCGGATACCGCCGGACCTACGACCACCAGGGCTCGTCCGTCGTGCTGCCGATCGAACCCGATGCGCCCGTGATCCGGATCCTGGTAGTGGGCGGTCAAGGACCCTGGAGCCTGTTAACTCCAGCCACGGACACCGCAGAGATCTTCGAATTCGATCGTGCCGATCCGATGGCAAGCCGCTGGCGTCGGACAAGCGACCTCGAATTCCGGCGGTACATGGCGGACGCTGTGCTGCTGCCCGACGGGAACGTCCTCGTCACTGGAGGCGCCGAACACGGGCACGCCCCGAACAACTGGGGCCCTGTGTGGGATGCCGAGCTGTTCCGCACCCGCGACGAAACCTTTCACCGGGCGGCGCGGCTCAACAACCAGCGCCGCTACCATTCAGTGGCTCTCCTGATCCCCGACGGACGGGTTCTGGCCGCCGGGCACACCAGTGAATGGAACAACGACCGCGACGACATGAGCGTCGAACTCTACGCACCGCCGTATCTGTGGAGCGGACCCCGCCCTGCCGTGGACTCGGCGCCTTCGCAGATCTCCTACGGCGAGACATTCCGCGTCGCAACCGCGAACGCCCGGGACATCGCGTCCGTTTCCCTGGTCCGCGCCAGTTCGGTCACGCACTCCAACAACATGGACCAACGCCACCTGTGGCTTGACATGCTCGACCGCGCCGACGACAGCGTGACAGTGCGTGCACCAGCCGGCGGAGCATGGGCGCCTCCCGGCTACTACCTCCTCTTCGTCCTGGACGCTCACGGCGTTCCGTCCGAAGGCGAATTTCTGAAAGTCGCACCGAGATCACGTGCCGGGCCACTGGTTCTCTTCGGAACGCAGACGCAGCGAGAAGCCGATCCTGCGCAGATCGGCGACGGCGATCAGCCTCACCACCATGGTCCTCCACCTGCGTGACCAACAGTTGAGCCTGCGCAACATCGCCAAAAGCTCGTCATCACCACCGGCGGCGCCGGCGCGCGGCCGGTGCTCCCCGACGGCAGGCTCGAGGTATGGACTGGCCAGTCACCGTCGCACTCGCGCAGGCCGTGCAGGCGGTGCCCGAGGGCCCTGACCTGCACTACGAGCCGAAATTATGGATAGGGTTTGGTGTTGTCCGTTGTTCACTTCTGCACGCGGCAACAGCGTCCTGGGCTGACCTGCGCCCCGTGATGATCCGCGCAGTCTCTCCGTCTGGCCGTGATCACCTCTGTTCTTCCGGTGCCGCGACGCTTGTCGTGCCGTCGGCCGTGGCGAAGGGCTCCTGACCGGGCTGCCGTGCGCCGACGCGTGCGAGGGTGAGCGTGGCGGTCACGGCCAGGACGACAACGGCGGCTCCCGAGAGCAGGAAGGCGTTGTCGACTCCGGCGAGGGTGATGGCGGTCGAGGCCACAAAGGGGGAGATCGCCAGGGCTCCTGCCACCCCGGCCTCCCACAGGCCAAGCGCCTTCGCCAGATGATGGCTCGGTATGCGCTGCTGCACCAGTGCGATCAAGGGAATGTCCGTGAGGGCCGAGGCCAGCCCCGTAGCGGTGAGAAGAACTGCTGCCACGGGAGTGGAGGTGACCGTTCCCAGCGGAGCCCGGAAGATCCCGAGCAGGGCCCACGCCAGCACCGCGGCCAGTGCAAGTCTGCGGATGCGCAGACCGGCCAGGAGCAGGGCGCCCACCACTTCGGCGACCCCGGCGACGCCGAGCAACAGGCCGTACTGGCCGCCCTGTCCCACGACCACGACCAGCCCGACGGTCAGGAAACCGTTGGTCAGTGCGAGCGCGAGCACGAAAGTCACGATGACCACGAGTACATCGGGAGCGGCCCGCACTGCCCCGAGCCCGGCGCCGAGATCGGACCACAGCCCCGGCTGACCACTGGTCGGGACGGGGCGGGTCACGCGGATGGCGGCCACGGCGACCGCCGAGCCCAGGAAGGTCAGCCCGTTGACCACCAGCACCGACTGCAGCGAGCCGAAGGCCAGCAGCGGCGCCAGCATGAGCGGGCCGACGAAGAAGGCGGCCCGGAACGCGACTTGCAGCAGCCCGTTGGCCTGCTGGAGGCGGTCGTCCGGCACGATCTGCGGGACGATGGCGTTGCGGGCTGGGGCGAACGGGGCGCCGATCAGCGCCAGCAGCGCCGTGGTCGCCACGAGCAGGGGAAGATTCAGCAGGTTGAGGGAGAGCAGGACCAAAGCCACGGCCACAACGGCCACCCGGGCCAGGTCGGTGGCGATCATCAGCTTCCGGCGGTCGCGGCGGTCGGCGTACGAGGCGACGACGAAGGTGGCCACGAACGCGGGCGCGAACGCGGACACGCTCACCACGGCGACGGCCGTGGGGTCCTTCGTCAGTGACCAGGCCAGCCAGGCGGTAGCGGCGGTGTACAGGCCGTCGCCGAAGCGTGAGATGCCTTGGCCGACGAAGAGAAGCAGGAAGTTGCGGTCCCTCAGCAGTGACATGCGGCCACTGTCGGGTCCCGTCGGGGGTCTGATCCACTTATTAGGCAGATGGCTAATCAGTCATCGCCGTCGCCGTGCAGGAAGCTATCCAGGCTGGGAGTCAGGCCCGCCACCTGTCCGGGCGCGAGCCGGTACAGGACGTAATAGCCCTCGCGGCGGCGCTCCAGCAGGCCCGCGTCCGTCAGCACGCGCAGGTGCTTGGACAGGGCGGCCTCGCTGACGCCGACGAGCGGGGCCAACTCCTGCGTGCTGCGCGGGCGTTCGGCGAGAAGCCGGAGGGCGCGCAGCCGGGTGTCGTCGGCGAGCGCGCGGAGTGTGCCGACGAGCTGGGTGGGTGGAATCCTTGGGCGGGCTTCCCGGACGATCGAGGAGAGGGGGAAGACGAGCCCGAGGGGCCACGGACCGTCGCAGTTGACGCGTACGTGCGGCCACACATAGGCGCTGGGGGCGAGTACGAGTGTGTCGTCCGGGCCGATGGCGACCTCGTGGTCGTGCGGCCGCTCCAGCCAGAAGCGTTCGGCCTGCGGATCGCTGCGCACCTCCGGCCACAGGCCGCGGAGCATCCCGTACAGGCCCCGCTGCTCGATCTGGTGTCCGGCCTTGCTGACGCCGGCGGCGAGTTCGGGTTCGAGCCGCGCCCATTCCTCCTCGAACGCCTCCCGCCAGTAGCGCTCCAGCATGCTCAGAAACCGTTCGAGCAACGCGCGGGGATCGTCGAGGAGCATCGCGGCCATCGCTGCGTCGCTTTCCCGTGCGACTCGCTCCCGCAACAGGCCGCGTACCTCCGGTTCGTCCAGCACGTGCGGATCCCTGCCCTCGCCGCCACCCGGCCAGGGCGTGAGCAGGGGGACGGCGAACTCCAGGCGGACCAGCTCCGGATCCGCCCCACGCAGGGCAGCCAGTTCGTCGGCGAAGTCCGTCAGTCCGCCGGTCGGCTGCGGAAAGAGAAACTCGGGGAAGTACGAGCGCACGGCGTAGGAGAACGCCTCGATCTCCCGCTTCAGCGCCGGGGACAGCTTGCGCATCGCACGCACCCAGCCGTGCTGGACGGGGTGGTGCTTGGGCTCCACCAGCACATGGAGACTCAGTACGGCTTCCATCGTCGGCGAGTAGGCGAACCCCACCCGCTCCGCACCACCGGCCGGAACCCGGAACACGATCGTCATGACCCGTCATCCTTGCCTCACGGCGTCCACGACGGGAGCCGCGCCGCGCCGCCAACTCGTGATCGACATGACGGTGGACGATAGCCCGTGGACAGCTCAACAGCGCATAACCGAAGTTCGACGGGCACCGGCTGGTGATGTGGAGAACCACCGAGACCGTCCGCCTGCAGGCGCGGTCCGGCCGCGACGTCACACACTCGGGCGGGGGCGCCCACGGGGTCGGCGGCTGGTACCAGCGCCCGGTGCCCTCCGCCGGTACGGTCCTGGACGGCGAGGGGATCGTGTACGTCGCCGACCGTGTCGATTTCCAGCGCGGCACAGTCGCGGGCGAACTCCACCCCGGCCCGAGCCCGCCTCCTCGCGGAAGCCCACCCGGCTCACTACGCGGTGTTCGACTGCCTGAGGCCACCCCGAGCACGGAGATGTCCGCGGATTGGTCGTATGAGTCTCTCCGGCCGCATGGCATCGAGGGGCTGGTGGTGAAGACCGGGTCGTCCACGTACCGCGGCGGTTCGAGGCAGTGGTGTGTCAACTGCACCTTCTCTGGCTCGTTGGACAGGGCGATCCCGAGCCTCAAGGAGAGGTATGCAGGACCCCTACCGCGACCTGATCGAGGGGCGAGCAACTGTCCCCCGTGTCGGCTCCGTCGTCGAGCTGGAGACCAGATACCCCGGATGCGCCGTCATCGACGCGTCTGGTGATGTCGTTGAGCCCGATATCCCGTACCTGCGAGAGCTCGCGCTCGACGACAACCGACCTCTCACCGGCCGCAGTTATGCGTACGACATGCTGCGCTGGTATCGGCTGCTGTGGTTCCTCAACGTTCCTTGGGACCGCGCTACCCAGGCCGAGGCATCCGCGCTGGTGGGTTGGCTCCGGGTGACGGAGAACCCGCAACGTCGGCGAAAGAGACCGGATGCCCCACCGCCCGGGGCAGTGAACACCCGGACCGGCAAGCCCTACCTTAGGGCCGGCTAGTCACCCGCGACGATCAACCACAACCTCACCGTCGTCAGCAGCTTCTATGCCTTCCACCGGCACCACAACCGCGGCCCACTCATGAATCCGGTGCCGGAATTGGCCGCTCAACGCCGAGCGCTCGCCCACCGCGATCCCGACACACCCACTCCACCGTTCCGACGAGCCCGACTCCGCCAACGCGTCCGCAGCACCGATCTCTTCCGCAAGCTTCAACGCGACTTTCAACTGGACGCCGTGTTCGCCGCGATCGATGCTCACCCCCAGATGAATCCCCTGAACCGGCTCCGGGCGAAGTTCGACATCACCTGCGCGCTGACCACCCAGGGCATCGCCCTGGCTGCAGGACAGTCCGGGCTCGCTCAGGGCGAGTAGCGGTTGTGTGGCTACTGCGAAGGACCCTGCTGCATCTCTGGATGCCGGACGACTTGGCGCAGCCGCTTTTCCACCTCGTACCGGTTGAGGCCCTTTGACGTCGCGTACTGGGTCACGGCAGCTTGGGCCGCCTCAGCAGCGTCGCGCCACACCCGGCGCTGTCGATCGCGCTCCTTGTGGTCGGCGAGACCCCGCACGGCATGCAGCACCTGCTGTGCCGGGCGTCCTGGGACGCCGATGCGGTGCGTGACGATGTGCGCGAGTATGTCGTCGAGCATCTCCACGACGAGGCGGCGGTACTGGTCGTGGACGAGACTGGCGACATGAAGAAGGGCACCCGGACCGTCGGGGTCCAGCGTCAGTACACCGGCACCGCCGGCCGGGTCGAGAACTCCCAGGTCGCCGTGTATCTCGTCTATGCAGGCGAGCGCGGGCACGCGGCGGTGGACCGGGAGTTGTACGTCCCTCGCTCGTGGACCTCGGACCCGGATCGCTGCCGGGCGGCGGGGCTGGGCGAGGATACCGCCTTCGCGACCAAGCCGGAGCTGGCCCGCACGATGATCGAGCGGTTCCTGGACGCCGGGCACCGCTTCGGCTGGGTGACCGGCGACGAGGTCTACGGCGGCAACCCGAAACTACGTGCGGCCCTGGAGAAACGCGGCCTGGGCTATGTCCTCGCGGTGGCCTGCTCGACCGAAGTGACCACCGGCGCAGGAAAGTTCCGCGTCGACGCGCTGGCCAGGAAGCTCCCCAAGCGGGCCTGGCAGAAACTGTCCGCCGGACGCGGCGGGAAGGGGCACCGCTACTACGACTGGGCCGTCATCGACCTCACCGACCCGGCACCAGGCCACCGTCAACTGTTGATCCGACGCAACCGAACCACCGGCGAACTCGCCTACTACCGCTGCCATTCCACCGTGCCGGTCCCGTTGCGCACCCTGGTCAGGACTGCCGGATCCAGGTGGCGGGTGGAGGAGACCTTCCAGACCGAGAAGGGCCTGGCCGGACTCGCTGAACACCAGGTCCGCCGCTACCCGTCCTGGAGCCGCTGGGTCACCCTCGCCATGCTCGCTCATGCCTTCCTCGCCGTCGTCCGTGCAGACGAACGCAGGCGCTGCACCGGACCGGACGACCTGGCCCCGCTGACCTGCAATGAGATCCAGCACCTGTTCCTCGCCATCACCGTCCGGCCGCTGACCGACCTCTCCCACTCACTGAGCTGGTCCGACTGGAGACGCCGCCACCAGGCCCGAGCCCAGGCCAGCCACTACCGTCGGCAAGCTGCACATCAGACATGAATGATCTCTCTCTGCGAAGGCCGAGCTTTCTCACCGAAGACTGGGATCAGGTCCGGCGGCGTCGGTAGTACGCATACGTGAGAACCAGAAGCAGTGGACCCCACAGGTTCATCAGCCCGCTCATCGCCATCGCGAGGACATCCCAGCCCTCGTCGTACGGCCAGGCCGCCGTGCCGACGGTAGCGGCCTCGTGCAGCCAGTGGATGCAGAGCGCGGTGAAGAAGAGGCCGCCTAAGGTTGCGGGGACGATCGCGGCGGCCGGCGGGATGCGTCGCCCGCCCAGCCTCGGCACCCAGTGCGGAACGACCTCGCCCCAGCGGCGGACCAATCCGAAGCTGAGCAGCGCGAGGATCTCGGTGAGGATCGTCAGCCCGATGACGTAAGGGGCGTTGTACCAGGCAGGGGACATGAGCTCTCCGCCCATGCCGTACCCAAAGCCGATCGGTAATCGCCAGATGCCGACGGGCAGTACGACCAGCGGGATGGCATGTGCGACGCGCTCTGCCCAGGCGGGCACGCTGTGGTGTGCAAGGCCCGTCGCTGCGGAGGCCGGGTGGGAGTGCCTTGTCGTTGTCATGCACCCAGCCTGCCGGGACGCATCACGACACGGATCACCTCGGAGGTTGACCTTGTGTCCGTCCCGCGGCGGAGCAAGGTTCAACCTCCGAGATGATGAGGGCAAAGTTTCGCGGCTCGGGGCCGCAACGAACCTGCGTACCGCGCAGCCCACTTCATGGGCGCCGAAGAGTCGATCGCCCAAAATTAGATGGCTCTGCCCAACCTTCGATGAGAATGCTCAAATCGATGCGGCAGATCAACGAAGATCACGATCTACGGCTGGAGTATTAGCACAGGGCTTGTTGTAGGCATGCTGATCGGCATTCCAGCTGGGCTCGTACTCGGACTGGCTGTTTTCGACAACATGGCGATGGGCCTGGTGCTCGGCGGTGGTGCGGGCGGAGTCCTTGGTGTCACTTTCTGCGCGTCGCGGCGCTCGAAGTGCCCGTCCCCGTGAGGGCGACAAGGCTGCTCAGCTTGATCTGCAGCCTCCGGTGTCGAACCCATCTCGAACTGGGTCGCTCACCTGAGGAGGCGGCGTAGGCGAACTCATCGCAGCTGGCTGTGTCACTCGTGTCGATCGGGGTGGTGTCGGGATAAGACCCACCAAGCTCCTCACCATGCTCCCCAACCCGTGGCCCACCATCGTCGCCGCCGTTGTAGGGGCAGTAGCCGGGCTCCTGCTGGCGCCGGTGGGGGGAACCTGCGGCGAGCCGGTCAGCGGGGGCGCCAGGTGCGGACCTCGAGGTGGATGATGTGAGCGTCTGGGCGGATGCGTCCGGTCTCGGCCAGCCATTGTTGGATGGCGGCGGTGACGTCGCCGCCTGTGGCGTCCACGCGGCGGGCGAAGTCGGCTGCGTCGAAGCCGCCGGTCTGGGCGGAGCCGTAGGAGCGTTCCTCGGTGTGGTCGGTGCGCTGGATGACGTCGCGGCGGATGCCGGGTGAGTCGGTGCGGCTGCCGGAGGGGTGCATGTAGCCGGTTCTGGCGAGGCGCACGGTGAAGGCCAGGCGCAGGTTCTGGCGGGCGGCTTCGGCGATCAGGGGGCGCAGGCGGGCGGAGCCGGAGGCGATGGCCTGGGCGCCGGCGCGGCCGGTGCCGGTGCCGGTGGGGGTGATCAGGACGGCTTTGGTGCGTACGCGGGCGCGGGAGCCGGAGGCGGTGGTGCGCCGGCGAGTGTGGCGGGCGGCGATGGTGGTGAGTTCGGGCAGGTCGGTGATGCCGCCGGTTTCGACGGCGGCCAGGACCTGGCGGAGGGCGGGGACGAAGGCCGCTCCTTTGTTTCTGGTGTAGAACTGCGAGACCAGGGAGGGGTCGCGGTCGATGATGCGGGCGATGTCGCGTTTGGTGTAGCCGGCCTGTTGGAGTCGGTCGGCGAGGCGGGCGGCTTCGTTCAACTCGCTCTGGTGGCCGGGTGGGTTGTGGCGGGTGGGGCGCGGCATCAGGCCTCCTGCTCAGCGGTGAGGGCGGCCCGTCCGGCGTCCCGCAGCGTGAGGAGTTTTTCTTCGGTGGTGGGGGCGGTGACGGGGCCGGTGAGGTGGCCGCGCAGGAGGTAGTCGCCGGGCTGGTGGTGGTGAGGCCAGGTCTGTGGCTGGGTGAGGTAGAGGGCGTCGGTGCGGAAGGCGACCACGGTGCCGGGCGGGGTGTGCAGGGCGCCGGCGTAGGTGTTGTCGTCGCGGTGGCGTTGGGTGAGCAGGGCGGCTCGGGCGCCGGACCAGATCGCGGCGGCCCATTCGGGGTGGGCGTTGGGGTCGCGGGCGAAGCCGGTGGGCTTCTGCCAGGTGATCAGCTCGTCGTCGAAGCCGATGATTTCGGCGTCCGGGGGGACGTCGCGCTCCATGGTGCGGGGGGTGGTGCCGGTGACCATGCGGGGGCGCTGGGCGAAGGCGCCGATGCCGTAGAGCAGGATGGAGCGCACGGCGCGGGAGGCGAGGTGGGCGGCGCGGGCCTGCTGGGTGTCGCCCTGGAAGTGGGCCTGGGCGGAGAGGTTGGTCCAGGTCTCTTTGAGTTTTTTGGCCCAGTCGTCGAGGGGTTTGCCGTCCTCCCAGAGGATGCCGTCGAGGATTTCGATCTTCCACGGCTGGATGGGGTTGGTCAGGGCGGTGTGGATTTCGGGGCCGCCTGCCCAGGTGGTGAAGGTGGTTGCGGGTTCGGCCGGGTAGTGCCAGGCGCGGTCTGCGGGGGCGGGGGCCGGGAGGAGGCCGACGTGGTTCCAGGTGTCGGGGACCGTCACGCGCACCTGCCAGTGTCCGCACCCGTACATGGCGCGCATCTGCTCTTTGTGCGACCAGGCGGCGAACGTGGTGGCGGTGATGCGGCGGGGGGTGCCGACGGGGGATTTCCAGGTGTGCTTGGCGTAGGCGAAGGTGCGGTCGTATTCCACGAGCTGGGGCAGCTGGTCGGGCAGGCGGGGCGGGGTGATGAGTTCGTTGCGGCCTTGTCCGGCGGTGGCGTGCAGCAGGCCGCGCAGTTCTTCGGACAGCACGGGGAAGCCGTCGGAGTGCTGGCCGCGGGTGGGGATGGTGCGGGTCCACAGGTCGCGGCCGGTCTGGGAGGGGGATCCCATGACGACGGCATCGGGCCAGTGGCGGCGCAGGGCCTGCCACAGGAGCACGAACGCGTCGCGGACGGTGGCGGGGTCGTCGCCGTCGATGTCGAACCACTCCCCCACCGAGCGGATCTCCACGTGCTGCTCGCCGCTGGTGCGCTGGTAGCGGCCGACGGGGTTGCGGGCGTGGACGAAGTGCCCGGCCATCCGGTCGCGGCCGCGGCCGGTGTCGGTGCGCCAGCCGGGGGTGGGGGCGTTGAGCCAGGCGGCGACGGCGTCGCGCAGGTAGGGGTAGTGGTCTGTGTCTCGGTGCCAGGGGTCGCCTGCGGTGATGTAGATCCGTTCCACGCCTTCGGGGACGGTGTGGAAGACGGCGGTGAGGATGTCGGCGGCCGACCGGCTGGCGAGGTCGAGGGTGTGGGTCTGGTGGCGGTGGACCAGGACGCCGGTGGTGGTGTCCAGGAAGACGGTGGAGCGGGCTTGCTGGGTGAAGTTGGGCCGGGTGGAGGCGAGGTTGGGGGTGTGGGCGAACCATGCGTCGCCGCTGCCGTCGGCGGGGACGGAGGGCAGCTCCCGCGGCGTCTCGGCCTCGTGCTGCTGCTTCGGTGCGGTGGTGTCGGCCGGGGCAGTGGGCGGGGCGGAGTGGGCAGAAGCGGAGGTCATGGCCGGAGCGGCGGCTGCCTGCTGCGGCGGGTGCGGTGTGGTTTCGGCGGTGTCCTGGCCGGTGGACGGCTTGTGTGCCTGGGGCTGTGGGTCGTTGTCTGCGGCAAGGCTGTCGGGGGCCAGGGCGGGGACGAGGGCGACGATGTCGGCCACGCCCAGCCCGGCCGCGGGCGCGATGCGCTCGGCCTTCGCCTTGTCGTAGGAGGCCAGGTGGGCGATCCGCTTGTCGCGGTCCGCTTCCAGCTTCGTCAGCGCGGCCCGGGTTTTTTTGATCTGGTCCCGCACGGTGCGCAGATCGGCAAGCGCGGTGCTGTAGCTCTGTGCGTCCATCGGGTGTTCCTTGTCCGGACCGGGGTCAGTCGGCGGCGGTGTGGGTGGTGACGTAGGCGATGGCCCCGCCTGAGTGGGAGGCGAGCCGGGTGCCCAGCAGCAGTTGGGCGAGCTGGCGGTCGCTTTCGAGGCTTGAGGTGATCGAGGTGTGGGGGGTGGCCAGGTCGGTGACGTAGCCGGTCAGGCGGGCGTCGGGGAAGGCGTGGCGGCCCTCGGAGTTCTTCTCCCAGCGCTCGAGCCCTGTCAGTACCGCTACGACGTAGCCGGACAGAGTGACGGGCAGTACTCCCCCGGCCGCGGCGCTTGCCGCGTCGCAGCGCCACCAGCCGCGCAGTGCCTTCAGTAGATCGTCGGGCGTGAGGTCGGCGGCGAAGCCGATCCAGTCACGGTCAGTGTCCTCGGCGGGCTGGGCGGCGTCCACGCGCAGGACAGCGATCTCTGGTCTGTCCAGCTGCTGCAGGGGGGCGTTGGGGCGTGCGCTGAGGGCCTGCACCACGTGGAGGGGGGTCATGACGCGCACGCCACGGTGGGAGAGACCGGGGAGCAGACGGGCGTGCACGAGGCGGCGGAAGGTCGTGACGGCGCAGCCGAGTTCGTCGGCTGCCTGCCCGGTCGTCAGCAGCATGCCCATCACCCACTCCCCTAAATGCGAACTCTGATATCTGATTCGGCATGCATTCTAGGGTGTGGGCTGAGGGGTAGTCAATGAGCATCCGGGCTCGCCGCGGAGCAGAACTCAGGCGCCTTCCGCGGCTTGGGCATCACGTTCGTTCGCCAGAGGGGACTGCTCGACAAGGACGGTTCTTCATCAGCAGCCCCGGCTGCCCGGTAGGCCTGGTGGGTGAAGTCGCCGGGTTCCACGTGCAGCCGGCGAATCCGGCGGCTGGCTCGGTCGACTGGCTCTGGGTGAGGCGATCGAGCCGCTGAAGCCCGCACAACAGGTAGCGTCATGGCCTGTGCGGGGTTAAGCCCGGCTCCCCGTCGAGCAACAGGCCCATCGGCCAAAGGAGGCCACCACGATGACATTCACGGCCGCGGAGCAAGCAGCGATCGACGCCCACTCCGCCGCTCTGGGCCTGTCCGCTGATGAGTACATCCGTCGAACGGCAGCCGACCGGGCCTTGTCCTGGCAGCGAGAGCGGGAAGCCTTCCAAGCGATGGCACAACGACGTGGCTGCACCGCCGAGGAGCTCCTACAGCGAGGAACCCTCACCGACAAAAGCCTCTGACCAGTCCGCACCTAGAGCCCAAGGCCCCGATGATGAGCACAGCACCACTCCCCGGCAGCGCGGACCAGGCGGTGTAGTAGCGCGTGCCGGAGAGGGTGTTCGTTGTGCCCTTGGCGGCGTCGTCCGCTGCCGGTGTGGCGGCATCATCCGCGGGTGCGGCCGAAGCCACGGTGGTTGGGGTCCTCGGGCGAGTACTCCTCGACGTCTTCGGAGTGCTTGGCGTCGGAAAGTGCCGGCCAGCCTTTTCGTGCGGAGCTCGTCGCTGTCCGCGAGTTCTGGTTCCCGTCGCCTTCCCGGAACGAACGGCTTGGCGCACCACGGGAGAGCCGTGGTGGCGAATCCGTATCTGGTCACCAGGCGGAGGAGATGACGGGCGTAGCCACATGGGTCTCCCACCACGCTCCTGGACTGCAACCAGACGCACGCCGCATGCGTCCTCGTGCGAAACTTCCACGATTGCGAGGGCACGTGTCCGCTCCGGTTCCCGAACCGCCAGGTCACTCAACCCCAGAGCAAGACCCAGCAACTCCGGATCGGGCACCCGCCCTCACTCGCATGCGGCGCTGGTATGGGACTTCGGACCTGGCGAAACACACAGCCGTCCTCGCCGCGCTGGTGGCTGCCGTCAGTCTGGCGATATCGGCATGGGGCACATACAAGGCCGCGCAGGTAGCTGACGACCAGCTTGCACAGTCCCGAGACCAGCAGGAGATCGAGGAAGCGGCTCAGGCGTCGCGGGTGGGGATGTGGGCCGCGTACGCCAACATAGTCATCGCCAATCGTTCACTTGACCCGGTGCACGCCTACATCGAAACCGATGGCAGGACAGCACAGGACAAGCCCAGGTACGTCAACATCGGCATCGTGCCACCGTGTGTCGAGTTCTCCATCCCGGCCGAAAAGGTCACTCTCGCTCCCGGCGGCGACTCGGACGGCCCGTGGCTCAAGGTCAGAGGGCTCGTCTTCACCGACGCCAGGGGAAAGTGGTGGAAGCGCAACCCCAACGGCACCCTAGAAGCGAGTGCTCCCCGTCCAGACCTGCCCGATTACCTCTCCTTGAAGGGCTCCCTCGTCAAGGACAAAGTGGTCACGCCGAAGGACTTGGAGCTCTGCGGTACGCACCCATAGCGATCTAGATCGTTCTTGCCCAATTGGGCAAGCTCGGTGTCGCCCCGGAACTCGGGCCCGCCGGTGGGCGCCCGGGCCGTGGTCGAAGTTGCAGCCGCCGAGGACCAGACCGCCTCCAGAAGATTCTCGCCGTGCGGTGGGCAACCGCACCGACGGACGACACGACCCAGACCCCAGGAGCCCGGCGTGCGGCTGTTGCGCTCCAACTCGGATGTGTGTCAGAGGCTCACGTCGTCACGCCTGAAAGAGTGTTGATGACGCTCCCCCTTCGGACTGGAAGTGAAGCAACATCCGGCCGCCTCATAAAGCCGCCCACTGGGCTGATCCGCCAAGGTTGTGCCCTAGCAGAGGGATGATCACGGGTGGGCGAGGCGGCGATGTGCTGCCCTTTCCGTGCACCTTGCTGGCCTGGGCGGTGCTGGGAGCCCTGAAAGTTCGTTCACTTGTCTCCCTGCATCAACACGTGCCGATGCCCAATCTCGGCCACATGCCACGCTTCTGTCACGTACATGACGCAGTGTGGTTAGGGTGTGACGGCTCGTGCGATGTGGGTGGGGTTCACGGGGCGCAGGTGCCCTGTGCAGTGCCTTGGGGAGGGCGCATGCGGTCGAAGGTCGGGCTCTTAGGTGCAATCAGACGTGGTCGGCATCGGTTAGCGACGGTCGGTGTGCTCGTCCTGGCGCTGGCTGCGGGGACGGTGTCGGCCGAGGCCCTGCCGCCGGAGCCCCCACCTGCCAAGACCACGCCATCGGCGAACGCGACTCCCTCCCAGGGCCAAGACCAGACTCAAGCCGGGCCCTCAGCAGCAAAGCCGAAGGCCGCTGCTGCTGAGCCCACGACGAACAACGCTGTCTACGCCTATGACGCTGCAGGCCGGTTAGCCGGTGTCACCGATCCAGGCGGTCAGACGGCGCGTTACCGCTACGACGAGGTCGGCAACCGGCTGGGCATCGACCGCTACGCCTCCAGCACGCTGTCGGTGCTGTCGGTCGTGCCTGTCCGAGCGGCCCCCGGGGCGAAGGTCACCCTGTCGGGCACCGGCTTCTCCCCCACCGCCGCCAGCAACACCGTGACCATCGGCGGCAAGACGGCGGCCGTCACCTCCGCCTCCGCCACCCGGCTCGTCATCACTGTCCCCGCCGGGGCCGTCAATGGAAAAGTCACCGTGAGCACGGGCGGTGCGTCCGCCGACGCGGCGGAGGCGTTCATCGTCGGGCCGTCCGGGCCGAACGTTTCCAAGGTCGAGCCAGCCTCCGGCGCACCGGGCAGTGACGTCACGCTGACCGGCAGCGGATTCGCCTCCGCCGCCACCGACAACGTGGTGCGGTTCAACGGCCTGGTCGCCCAGGTGAAAAAGGCTTCCGGTTCCTCATTGACCGTCGAGGTGCCGCCCCACGCCCGTACAGGACGGGTGGAGGTGGACACCCCCGCTGGTTCGGCTGCGGCACCGGGCGACTTCACCGTCACCGCCGATGGCGAGGGCGCCCTGTACGACACGACGATGCGGGCCTCGTTCACCGACGCGGACCCCTCGCAGGTGGCGGTGGTGACGGCCGAGCACAAGGCGCGGATCCTGTTCGACGCCGAGCGGGGCGATGCCGTCGGGTTCGGTCTGCAGGGAGGCTCGTTCACCTCCCAGACCTCGATCAGTCTCGTCTCGCCCCAGGGCGCGACGGTCGCCTCCAACAGCTTCGGTGGCACGGCGGCCGACTGGGAGGTCACCGGCCTGCCGGAGTCGGGTACTTACCAGTTCGTCATCGACCCGCGCTCCACCGACACCGGCTCGGTGGCGGTGATGCTGTCCAAGCCGGTCAACGCGGCCGTGTCCTTCGACGGGCCGACGGTGTCCACGGCTCTGTCCCGGATCGGACAGGACGGCAACTGGACCTTCACCGCGGCCAAGGGCGAATCGCTGAGCGTCGGCGTGGACGCCACGGCGGTGGGCGGCTACCTGCGCTGCTACGTCTACCGACCGGACGGCACGCAAGGCGAGTACCTGCCCGTTCCCAACGGAGACAGCCACTCCCTGGACGTCGACTCGCTCCCGCAGAGCGGTCAGTACACGCTGCGCTGCGATCCCGATGGCGGCGGCACCGGCACGGTCAAGGTCGCCATCTCCCACTACGTCCAGGGCGGGGCGCTCAGCGCGACCGGAGTGTCGCCGACGCTGAATATCACCCGTCCCGGGCAGGACGGCATCGCCACCTTCACCGCCCAGGCCGGGGAGTTTGTCAGTCTCGCCGCGACGGGGGCGACGATGCCGTCGTACGCGACCATCACGATCAATGGGCCGGACGGCAACTTCGTCTCCAGCTTCACCGCAGCGCCCGGCCGTAACGACGCCTGGGACAGCGGGCCGCTGGCGGCTGGCACCTACACGGTGCGTGTGGCGGACCGCAGGCTGGACGTCGGCAAGGTGACGCTGACCCTGTCCAAGCCGGCCGACATCGGGGCGCTCGCGCGTGGCGGTGCGGCGGTGAAGGCGACGGTGGCCCGGCCGGGGCAGAACATCCACGCCTCGTTCACCGCCCAGGCGGGTGATGACCTGTCGCTGGAGGTGGCGGCGAACACCTTCACCAGCAGCCTGTGGGCGGACGTGCTGGCCCCGTCCGGCGCTGCGGTGGTCAGCTTCCGTCTGATCTCCGCCGGCGCGTCGGGGTCGATCGCCCTGACCGACCTCGCGGAAGCCGGCACCTACAAGGTGCGCCTCAACCCCACCAATGCGTCCACCGGTTCGCTCAACCTGAGCCTCAAAGCGGCGACCGCGGCAGCGAAGACCCGAGCGTTCACTGCCGACGTACCACGGGTCTCGGTGAAGACTGCGTGTCGCGCCGATCGCCTGGCACGCAAGTTCCTCGTGCCCGTGCCGGACTGGCTCGAGGTGCGCGCGGATCAGTGCGACCGGCTCGAGCAGCAGGCGAAGGCCAAGGCGGCGAAGGCGAAGAAGGCTGTCGGCATCGTGCCGAAGGGTCCCGATGCCTGGCGTCCGGGCACGAACAACCTCAAGGGCCGTGACTGGCTCACGGGGCGGGGCGCCGGGCCGAAGGCCCCGGCCGCGCTGCGTGCCCCGCCCGGCAGCACGGCGGTGACCGGGCACGTGCTGAAACTGAACGGCAAGCCACTGCCTAAGGTCACTGTCCGGGTCGGGGCGAAGAGCACGAAGACCGATGGCCGGGGGCGCTTCCTGCTGTCCGGGATTAGTGCCGAAGCCACCACTCTGGTCGTGGACGGAGCGAGCGCCAAGACCAGCAAGCGCACCTACGGACGCTACGACATCCGGATCCGGCCGGTGGCGGGCCGCAGCACCGACTTGGGCTTCCCCGTCTGGATGACGCCGCTGGACACAAAGCACACCGTCAGCTTCGACACCCCGGCCAAGGCGGATGTCACCCTGACCACCCCGCAGATCCCGGGGCTTGAGGTGCGTATCCCCAAGGGCTCGGTGGTGCGTGACGAGCACGGCAAGCCGGTCACCGAGCTGGGCATCACCGCGATCCCTGTCGACCGGGCCCCGTTCCCGCTGCCCGAGAACAGTGCCGTGCCGGTGTACTTCACCGTCCAGCCCGGCGGCACATACCTGTTCCCCAAGGGCGCCCAGATCATCTACCCGAACTACACACACGAAGCCCCGGGCACCCGCGTCGACTTCCTCGCCTACGACCCCGAGCGCAAGGGCTGGCACACCTACGGGCACGGCACCGTCACCCGCGACGGCAAGCAGGTCGTCCCCGACGCCAAGACGCGCGTATGGGCCTTCCACGGCGCCATGCTCAGCATCTCCGACGTCATCCCCTTCGACCTCTCCGCCGTCTCGGACATCTTCGACTGGCTCTCCGGCGACCCCGTCGACCTGCAGACCGGCCTGCTCACCGACTCCCGCACCGACCTGGGCGTGTCCGGTCCGCTCGGTTCGGCCGAAGTCACCCGCACCTACTGGCAGGGCGACACCCGCCCCCGCGCCTTCGGCATCGGCCGCGACCTGTCGTACAACATGTATCTGCACTCCAAACGCCTCTACACCGAGGTGGACTTGTATCTGCCGGGCGGCAAGAAGGTCCACTTCGTGCGGACCTCGGCGGGCAGCGGCTATGCCGACGCGGTCTTCGAACCCGAGGGCACGCCCACCGCGCTGAACGGCGCCAAGATCAGCCAGGAGTCGGGCAGCTGGCACCTGCGCCTGCGCGACGGCACCGACTACGTCTTCCCCTGGTACGGGCCCCTGCAGGAGATCCGCGACCGCCACGGCAACACGCTGCGATTCACCCGCTCCAACGGCTCCAAGGGCGACATCACTGCAGTCACCGCCCCCGGGGGACGATGGATCTCCTTCAGTTACGACAGCGCCCAGCGGATCACCAAGGCGCAGGACAACACCGGCCGCAGCACCTCCTACACCTACGACGAGGCCGGCCGGCTCAAGACGGTCACCGACCCCGCAGGCAAGGTGAGTTCGTTCACCTACGACGGCGCGACCAACCGGATCGCGACCGCCAAGGACGCCCGCGGCATCGTCTACATGACCAACAGCTATCACGCCGACGGCCGGGTCAAGAAGCAGACACTGACCGAGGGACAGGAATACTCCTTCGCCTACACGAAGACCCCGGCCGGCCAAATCACGGCCACGGAGGTCACCCAGCCGGGCGGCTCGGTACGCAGGGTGGAGTTCGACAACAGCGGCTTCGCCGTCAACGACACCCAGGCGTACGGCACGACACTGGCCCGCAAGACGGTCTACGAACGCGGCACCAAGCACCGCATCGCCGCAGTCGTGGATCCCTTCGGCCGCCGCACCGAACTGTCCTACGACGCCAACGGGTACGTCACCTCGGCGCTTGAGCTGGCCGGCACCGCCAATGCCCGCTCCACGGGCAAGACGACCTTCGACGGCCCCTACGACCAGCCGACCCAAGCCGCCGACCCGTTGGGCAACGCCACCGTCTTCGGCTACAACACCGCCGGTGATCTGGAAACGGCCACCGATCCCGAGGGCCGCAAGACGGGTGTCAGCTTCACGGGCGACGGCCAGGTCAAGACGGTCACCGACAACGCCGCCGCCACCAGCGAATACACCTACCGACACGGTGATCTGGCGCAGGTGAAGGACGCCGAGGGGCGCATCACTCGGCAGTTCACGGACGCAGCAGGTCGTATCAGCGCCCTCACCGACGCGGCGGGCTCACAGACCGCAGTCCTGTTCGACGCGCTCAACCAGCCCAGGGAGATCACCGACCCGCTGGGGCACACCACCGCGCTGGGCTACGACGAGAACGGCAACCTCACCACCCTGACCGACGCCCGTCTGAATACGACCAAGTGGGACTACGACCTGGCCGACCGCCCTAAGACGGCGACCGACCCACTGGGCGCGCAGGCACTGTTCGAGTACGACGCTGCCGGGTTCTTGAAGAAGGCCACCAGCAGGTCCGGCAAGGCCGCCGTCGCCGAGTACGACCTGCTCGGCCGGCCCAAGAGCACCAAGTACGGTGTCGACTCTCTCGGCCAGGCTGAGTCCACCGTCACCTACGACTACGACACCCGTGACCTGCTCAAGCAGATCACCGACAGCAAGGCCGGCAACCAGGCCTTCACTTACGACGTCCACGACCGCCTGGCCACCACCACTGGCCCCACCGGCAAGGTCACCTACGACTACGACAACGCCGACCGCCGCAAACTGATGACCGCGGCCGGAACCAGCACCACCTACGGCTACGACAAGTCCAGCATCCTCAAGTCGGTCAAGACCGGCACTCAGGACGTCACCTTCGGCCTGGATGCCGTGGGCCGGGAGAAGACCGCCTCCTTGCCCGGAGGCATCACCCGCACCACCGGCTACGACACCACCGGCGTCATCAAGTCCATCGCCTACGCCCAAGGCACCAAGACCGTCGGCGATTTGACGTACACCAGGGACGTCCGCACCCTGCAGACCGGCCTGACTGGCTCACTGACAAAGGTGGCCCTGCCTGCCGCCGAGAGCGGCAGCCAGTTCGGCAAGGACAACCGCATCACCACTTACAACGGCCGCACGTTCACCTACGACGACGTTGGCCAGCTCAAGAACGACGGCCTGCGCACCTACACCTGGAACGCCCGCGGCCAACTCACCGGCCTGGCCAAGGCGGGCACCGCGTCATCGTTCGGCTACGACCCGCTCGGCGGCCGCATCTCCAAAACGACCGGCACCGCCACAAACCGGTACCTGACCGACGGCACCAACCCGCTGGTCGAACAGAACGCCTCCGGCACCACTACAGCGAGCGTGGCCACCTCCGGTGTGGACGAGTTCCTCACCCGCACCGAAGGCGGCAAAACGCAGGTCTACCTCACCGACGCGCTCGGCACCGTCGTGGGCCTGGCCAACACCGACGGCACCATCGCCACCACCTACGCCTACGACCCAAACGGCACCCCCACCGCCACCGGCACCGCCACCTCCAATCCCTACACCTTCACCGGCCGCGAAGACGACGGCACCGGCCTGCTCTACTACCGCAACCGCTACTACGACCCCCAGACCGGCCGCTTCATCTCCCAAGACCCCATCGGCCATGCCGGCGGCACCAACCTTTACCAGTACGCCCTGTCCTCACCCACCACCTACACCGACCCCTCCGGCAACAACCCCCTCATCGCCGGCTGCATCATCGGCGGCGTCGTCGACGGCGGACTCGACTGGCTCACCCAGCGCCTGTCCGGCCGCAAAGTCAACTGGGGCCAAGTCGGCCAATCCGCCGCCCTCGGCTGCCTCGGCGGCATGCTCGGCGCCGGCCTCGGCTCAAAGCTGGGCCGCTGCATGGTTCCCAACAGCTTTACCGGCGACACCCCCGTCCTGATGGCCGACGGCGCCCGCAAACCCATCAAGGACGTGAAGGTCGGCGACACTGTCTTCGCCACCGACCCCGAAACGGGCGAGACAGGACCACGCAAGGTCACCACCCTGATTCAGGGCAGCGGCGATAAACGCCTCGTCGACATCACCCTCGACACCGACGGCATCGCCGGCAGCGCGACGAGCAGCCTCACCTCCACTGACGGCCACCCTTTCTGGGTCCCCCAACTCGGCCAATGGGCCGAAGCCGGTGACCTCGAAGCCGGGCAATGGCTGCAGACCAGCGCCGGCACCTGGGTCCAAATCACGGCCATCAAGCACCACACCGCCACGACAACGGTCTACAACCTCACCGTCGACGGCCTCCACACCTACTACGTAGGCAAGCAAGGCGCCGATGCCCTGGCCCACAACGTCCGCCCGCATCGTCCCTGCTACG
The DNA here is from genome assembly GCF_042674225.1 of Streptomyces sp. NPDC056948. Classification (NCBI taxonomy): domain Bacteria; kingdom Bacillati; phylum Actinomycetota; class Actinomycetes; order Kitasatosporales; family Streptomycetaceae; genus Streptomyces; species Streptomyces sp. NPDC056948. The sequence continues at coordinate 3,469 of NZ_JBHUQX010000070.1, read as the reverse complement.
ACGGCATGCCGGGAACGGGGTACGGCCCCGCAGATCCACCCGTTCGCATCCAGGGACCGTGGACAAGGGGCGACATCGGCCGGGGAGCTCACGGACTCCAACCACGGCACATCGGCGAGCGCCCCCAAATTCATCACGCCGATCAGATGCCCGGGGCCCCTATCCATGAGCTCCCCGAGCGGTTCCACCTCACCGGCGACCTTCACCGCAACCGCCATAACCAGGGAGTCACCGCCGACATGCGCAGATCCGACACCCAACTGCACTGGTGGTACCGGTCGCAAGAGCAGGGCTGGGGTACATATGGACCTGACATGTGGTTCGACAACTGGCCGTGAGGTGAAGGCTCAGATCATGGATACCGCCAGCTTCGCTCCCCTGGTCACTCAAGTCCGCGCAGAGCACCCGAGGTGGCTCGACATCTTTGAAGGCTGGGTAGCTTCTGACGAAGATGTGGCGTTGGCCAACACGACCCTCGGGACCCAACTACCAGACGAGTACGTCTGGTTCATGCAGCACTATGGGGGCGGCGCCTTCGGGTTCGTTGAAATCCTTCCCATCGTTGCCCCGGAGCCAGGAATCGATGACCTCCTGCAAACAAACCAAGAGGCATACACACCATCAGATTTCATCGCTGTCGCGCCCGTCGGGACAGGAGACTGGTGGGGATTCACCATCAAGGACGGAAGATGCGCGAAGGAGGTGCACTTTGCGTACCACGACTCGCCAGAAATCGAAGTGCAGCATTCTGACTTCTTGGAGTTCCTGGCTCGTACTGCACTAAATCCTCGATAAGGCACCGAGCGAAAGACGCAGAGGGGCGGGTGAGCGGACTTGGGAATCATCCTGAAGGGACTTCAACGTGTCCCATGGGGTGACCTCGAAGTGCCCAGGGGATCCGCGACAGACATTCCCACGCTGCTCTCCAAAGCAGCCTGGTCGGGCCGCGATACCGGGGGCCTGGCTGATCTGGTGTGCGAGCTGGGCTTCGTCATCTCCGAGGCCACCGCTCCGACCGTTCCATTCCTCCTGGAACTAGCCGGTGCTCCTCACGTGGCCTGCAAACCCGAGGTGCTCAAGCTCCTCCTGGACATCTACTCCTCCCACGAGTGGAGTCACTCCGCAGCAGATGCCCTTCCTAAGTACGCGGACAACTACACCCACCAGGTGCAGTGGGAAATCGACGCGCACGAGGCCGTGCTGACCGACCGACAGATCATCGAAGGACTGACCGACTCCATAGACCCCGACGTTGCGGGTGCTGCTAGCAGGCTCCTCGACACCATTGATGCAGAGGCAAACCGGTGATTTCTCGCGGGACCCGACAAGTCGAGGCGGCTGGCAGACCGTCGCTCAACCCGACCTGTCGACGCCATGGCCACAATGTTGTCTGCACGCGAGGCGAGGTCTCCCAGTGCGCGTAACAAGGCGGAGTGTCCTGCGTACTTCCTTTGCCGCCGGCGCCGGGGCTGTCGGGCTGGCCGCCATGAGCACCGATGCCACGCGCGGCAACTCCTCTCCATCTGCCGAAGCACCGGCTCACCTGCGCGGCGCGGCACCGCTGCCGTTTACACAGATCCATTCCCTCGCTCTCGCCCCAGGCGGAGAGCGACGCGCCGACGTGCTGCGCTCGGCCTACCGTGCCATCGCTGCGATCGATGGCGGCGAGATCGCCGCCTGGCTGGCGCTCGGCGAAGGCGCCTTGTCTTCTCGCACCGTCAGGCCGCGGTACCTGAAACGAATGCCCTCGTTTGCAGGCGACGTACTGGACCCTGCCCAGTCACATGGCGACCTCTTGCTCCACATCACGGGGTCCTCAGCCGCCGCTGTACGGCAGGCCACCGAGGGGGCGCTGCGCGCTCTGCCACACCAGCAGGCGCTGTGGCGCACGGACGGTTTCCGTCCCGAGAACCGCATCGAGGACGGCCAAGGCCTGGCCCGCAATCCGTTCCACTTCACCGAAGGCCACGGAAACCCAGCCACAGAGGCTGCAGTCACCGACCGTGCGATCATCAAGGCAGGTCAAGGCGAGCCGTCCTGGGCCGTTGGCGGCAGCTATCAGGTGATCCGGATCATCCGGCTCGCCACCGACTTCTGGGACCGGGACACCATCCCCGAGCAGGAGCGCATCATCGGCCGCCGCAGGAACGGCCGCTGGCTGGACGGCACCCCCAACACGGAACGGGCCGTCTTCGCCACCGACCCTCACGGCAAGATCACCCCGCTCGACGCACACGTGCGCAGGGCCTCACCCAACCCCCGTGCCCCTGCCCCGCTGGTCCGGCGCAGCTACAACTATGACCGAGGGCCCGACGACCAGGGGTTGATCTTTTCGTGCTTCCAGAGTGATTTGGAGAAGGGCTTCGAGGCGGTACAGCACAGACTGCAGGGCGAGGCCATGGCCAAGTACACCCTCACCACGGGAGGCGGCTACTTCTTCGTCCCGCCACCCGGCGATGGTTGGCTCCAGGCGCTGACTGAGCAATGAACACGGCCCGTCAGGGGCGCATGGTGTGTGTCGGCACGCGGAGCGCCTCCAACGCACTGGCTCCGCCGCTCAGCGATCCTGCGGAGTCCGGAGGGGCAACAGTGGCTTTCACTTAACGGGTCGGCAAATGGCAGGCTAGTCGCGGTGCCCTGGGGGTCGGCTCCAAGTCGGTCGTGGTGACGGCTGGTCACAGTCGGGCCGCCTTACAGTCTCGTACGGTGCCGAAGACGCCATTCCGTGGTGCATTCTGGTCATGGCCCCGCCCGCGGACGACCAGGATGCCCCAGCGTCTCCCCAAACGAACGACCGCCCCTCCCGGCTGATCGACATCGCGGTCGCCCTGCTGTTGCTGGTCGCGGACGTGGTCATCGTCGCAGTCGCCGCAATAGTGTTCGTCAGGGTCGGCATGGGCAGCGCGCAGTCGCAGCACTCCTCCGCAGCCGCGCACTCCCGCGACATCCCCGTCCTGACGTGGCTCGTCGTCTGGCGCGTTCCGACAGTGGCGGCGACCGGTGCTCTAGTGCACGCCCGCCTGAGGATGCCGGTCAGCGCTGTAGTGCAGAGCGTGTTCGCGCTCGCCTGCACCTTCCTGGCCGTGGTATAGACGCGAATGCTGCTCTCATGACGCCGGTCGTTTCGGCCATGGGGCGCCGGTCCGCATGCGGGAAGGCCTCGGCTCCAGGTGCCAATCTGAACGCGGCGGCCCCTTGTGCCGAAGGACGATAGTCGCCACCTTCGGCATCCGCTGAACTGCGGCTTCATCCGGGCGAAACACGGTAGTTGTCACCAACAACGCGCGCTATCTGTCACCAGCAGCGCGCGATGCAGCACGGTTGTCACCGGCTGCGGCGCCGCACAGCCAGCTGAACTGCTCCGCTACGCCAGCTGTCCTGTCACAGCGCATCTGGCGGATGAGGGGCTACTGGCCTGCTGGGGTGCCAAGCGGCTTGAGAAAGGGTGGTCGGGGCCATGCCCCCGACC
>NZ_JBHUQX010000069.1:0-28641 GCF_042674225.1 Streptomyces sp. NPDC056948 | reverse complement strand
GGCATGCTCTCAGGGGCTGGCTGGGACGTGTCTCGTGCCCGGAGTGTGAGGACGCCGCATACGGGCCGCGCACGGTCCCCCTGATGATCGCCACCGCCCTCGTCTGCGCCGCCCTCGCCGCCGCCACCGGCACCCGCCCCGAACTCGGCGTCTGGCTGCTGCTCGCCCCCGTCGGGGTCCTGCTGACGGCCGTCGACTTCCGGGTGCGGCGGCTGCCCGACCCGCTCACGCTCCCGTTCGCCGGGGCCGCGCTCGCCCTGCTCGGCCTCACCGCGCTCGTGCCCGAGCACGCGGGGGAGTGGACGACCGCCCTGCTCGGCTCGCTCGCGCTGGGCGGCGGCTACTTCGTGCTGTTCCTCATCAACCCCGCGGGGATGGGCTTCGGCGACGTCAAGCTCGCTCTGGGCACGGGGGCGGTCCTCGGCTGGTACGGGTGGCCGACCGTGATGCTCGGCACCTTCGCCGGGTTTCTGCTGGGCGCACTGTACGGCGGCGCCCTCGTGGTCGCGCGGCGGGCCTCGCGCAAGACGGCGATCGCGTTCGGGCCGTTCCTGATCACGGGCGCCTTGCTGGGACTGCTGGTGGGCGCGTACACGGCCTGACGTCCGGTCCTCACAACCCCTGGCGTACGCTGGGCTGGTCCGTCCACAACCCTTACGAAAGGGACGCCCGGTGACCGAGAAGGCCGACCTTCAGCCCATCCTCGACCGCGCAGCCGCCGGTGGGCGGATCACCCCGGACGAGGCGCTCGTGCTGTACCGGGACGCCCCGCTGCACGCGCTGGGCGCCGCCGCCGACGCCGTACGCCGCCGCCGGTACGCGGGGACCGAGCACATCGCGACGTACATCATCGAGCGCAACATCAACTACACGAACGTCTGCGTCACGGCGTGCCGGTTCTGCGCCTTCTACGCCGCCCCCAAGGACACCGCCAAGGGCTGGACGCGCGACCTGGACGACATCCTGCGCCGGTGCGCGGAGACGGTCGAGCTGGGCGGCACCCAGATCATGTTCCAGGGCGGCCACCACCCGGACTACGGCGTCGAGTACTACGAGAAGCACTTCTCCGCCATCAAGCAGGCCTTCCCGCAGCTCGTCATCCACAGCCTGGGGGCGTCCGAGGTCGAGCACATGGCCCGGATCTCCAAGGTGAGCGTCGAGGAGGCGATCCAGCGCATTCACGCCGCCGGGCTCGACTCCTTCGCCGGTGCCGGTGCCGAGCTGCTGCCCGAGCGGCCCCGGAAGGCCATCGCCCCGCTGAAGGAGTCCGGCGAGCGCTGGCTGGAGATCATGGAGATCGCGCACGGGCTGGGCGTGGAGTCGACGTCCACCATGCTGATGGGCACCGGCGAGACCAACGCCGAGCGCATCGAGCACCTGCGGATGATCCGGGACGTACAGGACCGCACGGGCGGCTTCCGCGCCTTCATCCCGTACACCTACCAGCCCGAGAACAACCACCTGAAGGGCCGCACGCAGGCCACGCTCTTCGAGTACCTGCGGATGATCGCGATCGCGCGGCTCTTCATGGACAACATCGCCCACATCCAGGGCTCCTGGCTGACGACGGGCAAGGAGGTCGGCCAGCTCTCCCTGCACTACGGCGCCGACGACCTCGGCTCGATCATGCTGGAGGAGAACGTGGTGTCGTCGGCCGGCGCCAAGCACCGCTCCAACCGGCTGGAGATCATCGACCTCATCCGCAAGGCCGGGCGGGTGCCCGCCCAGCGGGCGACCACGTACGAGCACCTCGTCGTGCACGACGACCCGGCGAACGACCCCGCTGACGACCGCGTGGTCTCGCACTTCTCGTCCACGGCCATCGAGGGCGGCACGGCTCACCCCGAGCTCAAGCTGCTCGCCCCCAACTAGCTCGCGGCGGGTAAGAGTTGGAGACCATCCACACGGCGGACGCGGTCCGTATCACCTGGGACTCCGATCCCGTCAAGAACGGCGCCGTGGTCGTCGGGCGGGACCGGATCGGTGCCGTCGGGAAACTCGACGACGTGCGCGAGGCGTTCCCGAAGGCCCGGGTGCGCAGTTGGCCCGGGACCCTCGGCCCCGCCCGCGTCCACGAGGGCCCGCTCCCGGACGCCCCGAGCCCGCGCGAACGCGTCCACGCGGTGCTGAAGCTCGGCGCGGTGGCGGTCCTGGAGGAGTACGTCGACTCGGCGGAACTCCGGGCCGCCGCCGAGCGCAACGACGTCGTCGTCCTGCCGCGTACGCGCCGCACCGCCCTCGTCCCGACCGGCCGGGCCGACCTCGCCGTCTTCGACGAGGCGGGGGAGTGCGTCGCGACGGTGTGCGCGGGACGGCTGGTGCACCGGCGGCGCTGAGCCGACGGCGCTCGACGCCGCTGATACGGCGTCAGCCCGAGAACTCCTCCGCGAACGCCCCCGAACTCTGCTTCACCCCACTGCAGTCGGTCGCCGGCTTGTCGGTCTTCGCCCGGTCCGCGCACTGCCGGTCCCGGGCCGCCGACCACATCGACACCCACGCGATGCCCTTGCCCTCGGCGAAGGCGCGGACCTCGGCGGCGTCGGCGAGCGTGAAGGTCTCGTTGGCCACGTCGTTGACACCGATCATCGAGGTGAGCGCCATGCCCCGCCAGGCGGTCGTGTCCGAGGTGCCGAAGGCCTTCTTCAACTGGGTGTGCGAGGCCTTGGCGGCCGCGAGGGCGTAGCCGCCCATGTCGCCGTCGAACGAGCTGCCGTAGTTCATCGTCATCAGATTGACGGTGGCGACCTTCACGCCGTTGTCGTTGGCGGAGGCGAGGAGCGCCAGGCTGTCCTTGCCCAATCCGGAAGGCATGACGGGCAGCGTGAAGGAGACCTCCAGATCCGTACGCTCCTTCTGCAGCAGCGCGATCGCCTTCGAACGCGTCTCTATGGAGGCGGAGTCGGCCAACTCGTCGCCCTCGATGTCGAAGTCGGCCCGGGTGGCACCGGCCGCGTCGAGGGCCTTGCCGTACGCCGCCGCCAGCTCCGACGCGCTGTCGCAGGCCGTCGCGAGTTCCTTGCCGGAGGCGCCGCCGAAGGAGACCCGGACCTGAGCACCGTCCTCCTTGAGCCCCGCGATACGGGACTTCACCGCCGAGTCGCCGAGGGCGTCCGTGCCGTTCCAGCGCGGGGTGCAGCCGCTGCCGCCGGCCAGCACGAAGGCCAGGTTGTATGTCGTGGGAGAGCCCGCGGAGTCGGTGGCGGCGGCGTCCTTGGCGTCGACGTACGGGGCGTACGCGGTGCCGGTACTGGTGCCTGTGCCGGTATCGGACTCGGAGCCGGACTCGGCAGGGGACGAGGTGCCGGGCGCGGCCGACGCCGGGGGTGCCGGGCGGGCCGCCTCGCCCTGCTCGGAGCAGGCCGTGCCGGCCAGGGCGAGCAGACAGCCCAGCCCGACCGCTGCCCGCTTCCGGTGACTCCTCATAGCGCACGCTCCCGTTCTCGTGAGGTCATAAAGGTCCAAACCCCCAGTACGTTTCCCGGCAGCAAACGTCTCACGATGATGGGCGCTCAGAACGAGTTCCGCAGGCGTTCCCGATGACTCTCAGAGAAAGGACAGCTTCGGTCGTTTCTCATGGGTCTCTCACATCAGAACCCAAGTTTAGGGCACATAAAGGCCGCCTAATGTCCGGGGAATGCATTCCGAGCCTGCCATCGAAAGCCGCGTCACCCGCGGTCGCCGCCGCAAACGCGGCAACGAGTCCGCCGAAGGGCCCGTGTTCGTTGACAACTCCGGACGCCGGGCCCGGCTGCTGCGCCGGATCGGTCTCCTCCTGGGGGTCGTCTGCCTCGGGTACGCGGCCGTGCTCGGCGCGGCCTTCATGGGCTGGGGCACCTCGCTCACACCGTCGCAGCTGCTGCCGTTCGCGGGCGGCGGGCCCGGCGGTGGCCGGCCGCAGGGCGGAGGGCCGCAGGGCGATGGGCCGGGGGGCCCGGGCGCCGCCCCGCCGAGCGGTGTCCCTTCGGCGCCGCCCCAGGTCACCGAAGACGGCACCGCCGGTTCCAGCACGTCCCCGTCCACCACGTCCCCGTCCAGCACGTCCCCGTCCACCGCATCCCCCTCTGTCTCGGCCTCCGCCGCCGCGGCCGTGGGCTCCAACTGACCGGGGGCCGCCGTATGACCACGACCACCCCCTCCCGCGGCCGCCGCCGCGCCCCCTCCCGGATGGAGCGGGCCGCCGGAAAGGCCGCCGCGTTGCAGAAGCCGCGCGTCATCCTCGCCCTGCTGCTCCTGCTCGCGCTGATCTGCGTGATGCTCCTCGACGGCTATCTGCGTGCCGAGGTCGGCGGCGACCAGCGCGTGCGCACCGGGGCCAGCTCGAGCGACGTACCGGACGACGTCCTGGACGGCGGGCCCATCGTCACCTTCCGCGGCGGACAGGCCACGACCGTCTCCGTCCCCGACAAGACGATCGCGCTCACCTTCGACGACGGCCCCAACCCGACCTGGACGCCCCAGGTGCTGGCGATCCTCGAGAAGTACGACGTGCCCGCCACGTTCTTCCTGGTCGGCTCGATGGTGTCGCGCTACCCGGGCATCGCGGCGGACATGGTCGAGCAGGGCCACGAGGTGGGGATCCACACCTTCACGCACGTCGATCTGTCGTACCAGAGCGACGCCCGCGTCCGGCGCGAGATGGAGCAGACCGAGCTCGCGCTGGCGGGCGCGGCCGGCATCACGACCACCCTGTTCCGGGCGCCGTACTCCTCGGAGACCGACGCCATCGACAACTACAGCTGGCCCGTCTACAAGAAGCTCGGCCAGGACGGCTACACCAGCGTCTTCGTCGACACCGACAGCGACGACTGGAAGCGGCCGGGCGCCTCGAAGATCGTCCAGTGGGCCACGCCGAAGAAGAACAAGGGCGCGTCGGTCCTCTTCCACGACGCGGGCGGCGAGCGCTCGCAGACGATCAAGGCGCTGCCGCGGTACATCGAGAAGATGCGGGCGAAGGGGTACACCTTCACCACCATCAGCGGCGTCATGGAGCAGCAACAGCGGCAACAGGCCGCCGGGGGACAGGCGCCGGCCGGTGTCCCCGGTGCAGCCGGGGGAGGGGCCCGTCTCCAGGCCGCCCACCGCGAGGCCACCGGCGCGATCCTCTACGAGGGCAAGGCCCTGGTCGCGGCCGTGACCGTCGCCGAGTGGGCCGTGCCGACCCTGTCCGTCGGCCTGATGGTGGTCGGCGTGGCCGTCATGGGCCGCTTCGGGATGATGCTCGTCCTCGCCCGCCGCCACTACCGCCTGCGCAACAGGCGCCGCTTCGGCTGGGGGCCGACGGTCACCCGGCCGGTGAGCGTGATCGTCCCGGCGTACAACGAGAAGGAGTGCATCGCCAACACCCTCAACTCGCTGGCGCAGAGCACGCATCCGATCGAGATCATCGTGGTGGACGACGGCTCCACGGACGGCACGGCCGAGATCGCCGAGTCCCTCGGCATGCCCAACGTCCGGGTGATCCGCCAGGCCAACGCGGGCAAGCCGGCGGCGCTGAACAACGGTGTGCGCAGCGCCGGTTACGACATCGTCGTGATGATGGACGGCGACACCGTCTTCGAGCCGGACACCGTACGGCAGCTCGTCCAGCCCTTCGCCGACCCGCAGGTCGGCGCGGTCGCGGGCAACGCCAAGGTCGGCAACCGCACCACCGTCATCGGCGCCTGGCAGCACATCGAGTACGTGATGGGCTTCAACCTCGACCGGCGCATGTACGACCTGCTGCGCTGCATGCCCACCATCCCCGGCGCGATCGGCGCGTTCCGCCGCGAGGCGGTGCTCCAGGTCGGCGGCATGAGCGAGGACACCCTCGCCGAGGACACCGACATCACCATCGCGATGCACCGAGCGGGCTGGCGGGTCGTCTACCAGGAGCACGCGCGCGCCTGGACCGAGGCGCCGGGCTCGCTCAAGCAGCTCTGGTCCCAGCGCTACCGCTGGTCGTACGGCACGATGCAGGCGCTGTGGAAGCACCGCAAGTCCCTCACGGACAAGGGGCCTTCGGGGCGCTTCGGGCGGGTCGGCATGCCGCTGGTGGTGCTGTTCCAGATCGTCACGCCGGTCTTCGCGCCGCTCATCGACGTCTTCACGGCCTACTCGATGATCTTCATCGACTTCAAGGCGGCGCTGCTGGCCTGGCTCGCGGTGCTCGGGGTCCAGTTGGTGTGCGCGGCGTACGCCTTCCGCCTGGACCGCGAGAAGTACCGCTACCTGCTGATGATGCCGCTCCAGCAACTGGCCTACCGGCAGATGATGTACCTCGTCCTCATCCACTCCTGCGTCACCGCCCTCACCGGCGGCCGGCTGCGCTGGCAGAAGCTGAAGCGGACCGGCGAGGTCGGCACCCCGGCGGGGGCCGGCTGATGGGGGCGCACAGCAGGACGGCCGAGCGGGCACTCCCGGAGGCCGGCGCACGCGGTGGCACCCCGGTGCGGGACCGCTACTTCGACACCCTGCGGGCCGTCGCCCTCGTCCGCGTCGTCACGTACCACACCTTCGGCTGGGCCTGGGCCGGGCTGGTCTTCCCCTCCATGGGGGTCATGTTCGCCCTGGCCGGCACCCTCATGGCGAGGTCCCTCCAGCGCCCCGCGCTCACGGTGATCAGGAGCCGCGTCCGCAGACTGCTGCCGCCCTTCTGGTTCTGGGGCGTGTTCGTGGTGGGCGCGATGCTGGTGCACGGCTGGATGCCCGGGTGGCAGATCGTCTACTGGGTGGTGCCGCTCGGCGACCCGCCGGGCAACGCCTGGGGCGAGCAGGCCTGGGAGATCCTCTGGTACCTGCGGACGTACCTCTGGTTCGTGCTGCTCTCCCCGCTCCTGCTGCGGGTCTTCCGGCTCGCCCCCGTCCCGGTGCTGCTGCTGTCCCTGGGGCCGATCCTGGTCTTCCGGTTCGTGTGGCAGCCGCCGGACGACCGGCTCGGCGCGGCGCTGTGGGACCTGGCGACGTTCCTGTTCTGCTGGCTCCTCGGCTTCGCGCACCACGACGGCGTCCTGGCCCGGCTGAAGCCCGCCGCGGTGCTCCCGCTGGCGTCGGCCGCCCTCGCGTACGGCGGCTGGTACGCCCTCGCGCACCAGGCCGAGTACGGCACGTACGACCTCGACGAGAACCCGCTCGCGCAGGCCTTCTGGTCGGCCGGGTTCGTGGCGCTGCTGATGTACGCCAAGGCCCGCTTCCGGACCGACTTCGCGGGGCTCGCCCGGTTCCGGCGGCTGGACCGGCTCGTCACGGTGTTCAACGCCCGGGCTGTGACGCTCTACCTCTGGCACGAGATCGCCCTGATCCTCGCCGTACCGCTGATCGACCGGTTCTGGGACGTGCCCGCCTTCGAGGCGTACCTGCCGCTGGACAGCCAGTGGTTCATGTTCGGTGTCGGCTGGGTGCTGATCGCGGTGTTCGTGCTGCTGTGCGGGTGGGTGGAGGACGTGGCGGCACGGAAGAAGCCCCGGCTCCTGCCGTGAGGACACTCGGAGGCCCTGTGCGGGGGCCCTGTGCGGGGGTGCTGCAAGAATGGGCGCGTGACCCGCGCATCCCTGGACAAGCAGCCGCACGAAGTCGCCTCGATGTTCGACGACGTGGCGGAACGGTACGACCTGACCAACGACGTGCTGTCCCTCGGCCAGGACCGGCGATGGCGCAAGGAGGTCGCCAAGGCGGTCGACGCGCGCCCCGCGCAGAAGGTCCTCGACCTGGCGGCGGGCACGGGCACCTCCTCGCTGCCCTTCGCGCAGACCGGTGCCTATGTCGTCCCGTGCGACTTCTCCCAGGGCATGCTCCAGGTCGGCAAGCAGCGCCGGCCCTGGCTGCCCTACACCGCGGGCGACGCGACGCGGCTCCCCTTCAAGGACGACACCTTCGACGCCGTCACCATCTCCTTCGGGCTGCGCAACGTCCAGGACACGGACGCGGCCCTGCGGGAGATGCAGCGCGTGACCCGGCCCGGCGGGCGGATCGTGATCTGCGAGTTCTCGCACCCGACGTGGGCGCCGTTCCGCACCGTCTACACCGAGTACCTGATGCGCGCCCTGCCGCCGGTCGCCCGGACCGTGTCCTCCAACCCCGACGCCTACGTCTACCTCGCCGAGTCCATCCGCGCCTGGCCCGACCAGCCCGCGCTGGCGGAGCGGCTGGGCAAGGCCGGCTGGTCGCGGGTGGCCTGGCGCAACCTGAGCGGCGGGATCGTGGCCCTGCACCGGGGCTTCAAGGAGAGCTGAACCCCCTGGGCGGCTGCCCTCTACGGGGAGCTGAGGACCATGTACGGGTCGCCCGGCTCGTCCAGCTCCCGTTGCAGACCGCCCCTGGGCGGTCTCGGGATCCGCGGCTCGTGCACGCCTCCGCCGCCCTCGCCGGGGCCGAAGTCGAACCACACGTAGACCATCGAGTCCCGCGGCACCTCGGCCTCGGGCTGCGGGTACTGGCGTACGACGTAGTCGACGACGGCGAGATGGAAGTCGGGCCGGTCCGGCGCGTTGAGAAACAGGCCCCGCGCCCGGGCCGTCTCGCGCGCGTCCACGGCCATCAGACCGACCAGACGCGGTACGCGCACTTCGGGTGCTTTGCGGGATATCTGCACAGATGTCACCCCCAGCGGTACAGGAAGGGTAACTCCGGTCCCGCACCGGCCGGAAGCGACGGATGTCTTTCTGTGACAGTCGATTACGCTCCGTCAACAGGGGCTCGGTTCGCCGAGGCAGCCCTTCGGCCGGGTGATCCATACCGCTGCATAGACTGCCCATGTCCTGTGCCGGCCGGCACACAGATTCCGAAGCTTGGGGAGATCCCGCCGTGACCGTCGTGACCGAGCCTCTCTCCGAGAACACCGCAGATGTGATCGTCGTGGGCGCGGGGCCGGCCGGCTCCACGACCGCGTACCACCTCGCCAAGGCGGGACTCGACGTCCTCCTGCTGGAGAAGACCGCGTTCCCGCGCGAGAAGGTCTGCGGCGACGGCCTCACCCCGCGCGCCGTCAAACAGCTCGTGGCGATGGGCATCGACATCTCGGAGGAGGCCGGCTGGCTGCGCAACAAGGGCCTGCGGATCATCGGCGGCGGAGTACGGCTCCAACTCGACTGGCCGGATCTCGCCTCCTTCCCCGACTACGGCCTCGTCCGCAAGCGCGACGACTTCGACGACCAGCTCGCCCGGCAGGCCCAGAAGGCGGGCGCCCGGCTGTTCGAGCGCTGCAACGTGGGCGCGCCGATCCTGGACGACCGCACGGGCCGGATCACCGGCGTGCACGCCAAGCTCGGTGAGGACAAGCGCGAGGTCACCTTCCACGCGCCGCTCGTCGTGGCCGCCGACGGCAACTCCACGCGCCTGTCCCTCGCGATGGGCCTGCACCGCCGCGAGGACCGCCCGATGGGCGTGGCCGTACGGACGTACTTCGAAAGTCCCCGCCACGAGGACGACTACCTGGAGTCCTGGCTGGAGCTCTGGGACCGCCGGGGCCCGGGGGAGGACCGGCTCCTGCCCGGCTACGGCTGGATCTTCGGCATGGGCGACGGCACCTCGAACGTCGGCCTGGGCGTCCTCAACACCTCCGACTCCTTCAAGGAGCTGGACTGGCGCGAGGTCCTGAAGGCCTGGTGCGCGTCCATGCCGGAGGACTGGGGCTACACCCCCGACAAGATGACCGGGCCGATCCGCGGGGCGGCGCTTCCGATGGCCTTCAACCGCCAGCCGCACTACACCAAGGGCCTGCTGCTCGTCGGCGACGCCGGCGGCCTGGTGAACCCCTTCAACGGCGAGGGCATCGCCTACGCCATGGAGTCCGGCCAGATCGCCGCCGACGTCATCGTCCAGGCCCACGCCCGCGCGACCCCCGCGGGGCGTGAACTCGCCCTCCAGCGCTACCCACGCGTCCTGAAGGACACGTACGGCGGCTACTACACACTCGGCCGTGCCTTCGTGAAGCTCATCGGCAATCCGAAGGTCATGCAGATCGCGGCCCAGCGCGGTCTCACGCACCCGCTGCTGATGAAGTTCACGCTGAAGCTCCTCGCGAACCTCACGGACCCGACCGGGGGCGACGCGATGGACCGCATCATCAACGGGCTGAGCAAGGTGGCCCCGAAGGCCTGATCACGCCCGCGGCGCCCTGCCTGATCAGGCACTCAGCGCCTCGACGTTGGCGGCCCGGCGCGCGAGCACCTCGTCCCGCCGGTCCGCCACCTGCCGCAGCGCGTCCTTCCGCTCCCGCCGGGAGAGCCGGTCCAGATAGAGCTGCCCGGCGCAGTGGTCGGCCTCGTGGGCGAGGCAGCGGGCGAAGTACCCCGTGCCCTCGATCACGACCGGCTCGCCGTCCCTGTCGAGCCCGCGCACGACGGCCCGGTCCGGCCGGGGCACGTCCATGGTGGCGCCCGGCACCGACAGGCACCCCTCGCCCTCGTCGAGCAGCCTCCGTCGAGTGGCGTCGAGCGGCTCCAGGACCGGGTTGACGATGTGCCCGACGTGCCGCACCCCGTCGTCGTCCGGGCAGTCGTACACGAACAGCCGCAGGTCGACACCGACCTGGTTCGCCGCGAGTCCGGCCCCGTCCGCGATGTACATCGTCAGGAACATGTCGTCGATGAGCGCGGCGAGGTCCGGGCCGAACTCGGTGACGTCCCGGCACGGCTTGTGCAGGACCTCCTCGCCGACCTCGGTGATCCGCCGGACCTTCCCGTGCCGGGCCTCGGGCGCGAGCCGCGGGTAGGAGTCGACGGGCCGTCCTTGCACGAAGACGCTGGGCATCCTGCTCTCCTCGGGTGTGGGTTGTGGTGACCGGCACTCATCACAACAGAACCCACGTGCCCGTCCCAGGAGGAGTCCGGCCACAGCGGACCGTCGCCGCAGGGACGACCGGAGGGGCCAGAGGGCCGTCTGAGCACCGCGCTACGGCTCGGCCTGCCCCCGGGCACGCTTCGGCCTCGAAAGGCCGGGAGACGGCCCGTGAGGGCGGCAGGAGGGGTGCGGACACGCCGGGAGGGCCGCTGCCCATCAGTGGCAGCGGCCCTCGAACCCGAATGCGTGACGTCAGAGGACGCGTACCGCGCCCGACGCCGGGTAACCCGACAGGTCCTGGATGACGACGCCCTTGGACGGGTTGGCCGCGTCCAGGTACTGGCCGTCTCCGATGTAGACACCCACGTGGTACGCGGAGCCCTTGCCACCCCAGTAGAGGATGTCGCCGACCTGGACGTTGGACAGCGACACGTCCGTGCCGGCCATCGACTGGTCCTGGGAGACGCGCGGCAGATCCACACCGACCTGCTTGTACGCGGCCTGCACGAGGGAGGAGCAGTCCCAGGCGCTGGGACCGGTGGCGCCCATGACGTAGGCGTCGCCCACCTGTGCCTTGAGGAAGGCGACGACGGTCGCGACGCTGCCGCTGGCGGGCGCCGTCGTCGAGGTCGACGTCGACGCGGAGGCGGAAGCGGAGAGGGTGGCTCGCTCGGCGCTGCGCGTGGCGCGCTCGGCGGCGGCCTTGCGGGCGGCCTCGGCGGCCTTCTTCTTGGCCTCCGCCTTCTTCTTCGCCTCGGCGAGGTCCTTCTTGGCCTCCGTGGCGGCCTTGGCGGCGGCGGCGTCACGCTCGGCGCGCAGCTCGTAGTTCGCGGCCGCCTGCTGTGTGGCGTCCGCGGACTGGGCGACCTGAGTGGCCATATCGGCCGTCAGGGTGGGCAGTTCGATGGTCTGCGTCACCGGCTCGGCGGCGCTCGCCGAGGCCGACGCACCCGCCGCTGCCAGGCTGAGGATGCCACCGGTGACTCCGGCACGCACGGCGATCGTCGAGGTCGCACTGCGGCGGGGTTTCCGGTGGCTGCGTATGTGAGCGGTGTGGGACATGGGAACAACCGGTACCAGGGGCTCCTTCATATCTTCAAGAAACGTGTGCTGCGCCACAGTTGTTCAATCGAGCCCTCAAAACCCCCGCTCGAGGCCCTTTATTGACGCCGTAACGGACATTGCGGGCACACCGTGATCGGCCTGTGATCACGGTCTTTGATCAATACGCCCGAATTGCCCCACACCTACCACCGGTTGGGTTGCTTGGCCAAGCCCCGTTCTCATGCGCCTCTCATCCATGTGACGGAGGTCACGGAACGGTCGGCCCGGCGGTCGCGTCGCGCGCCGTGGATCACGACCCGGTCACGGCCTCGCGAAGATCGTGAACGCGTGCACGTGTCCACACTCCGCTCCACACGCCCTCTGATGTGTGAACGCGGCCTCTATCAAGAGATCGAGTCCATCACCAATTTGCATGCAAGGGAACCATCTTGATATTGAGACGGCCCTTCTGGCCTGCGCTGACTAGGTAAAATGTCACGTCTGGTGATCGCCCGGACGCTTCGCGTGTGAAGATCACCGCTCATCCGACTTCATGATCCTTCGTCAGGTGGTGGAGATCACAAAGGTTGAGTAATACCCCGTGTCGCAGATCACAGAGCGACAGGCATAAGATGCACGCGGTTGGGCTTGTGACCTGCTTCACATGTTCCCGATCTTCGCCGGGGCGGGCGGGGTTCGCGGGACGGACGGGGCGGAAGTGAGCCCGATGCAAACCGCCAGCAGTCAGTGCCGACTGAGAGGAGCGAGGAGCGGTGAACGCGTATGCGCCCATCCTCGTACTGGGAGCCCTCGGGGCAGGCTTTGCGATCTTCTCCGTGGTCATGGCCACGTTGATCGGGCCGAAGCGGTACAACCGGGCCAAGCTCGAGGCCTACGAGTGCGGGATCGAGCCGACCCCCACGCCGGCCGGCGGCGGGCGCTTCCCCATCAAGTACTACCTGACGGCGATGCTCTTCATCGTCTTCGACATCGAGATCGTCTTCCTCTACCCCTGGGCCGTCACCTTCGACGCCCTGGGGATCTTCGGGCTCGTGGAGATGCTGCTCTTCGTGCTCACCGTCTTCGTCGCGTACGCGTACGTATGGCGGCGCGGCGGCCTGGAATGGGACTGAGGGGCCTTTAGTCATGGGACTCGAAGAAAAGCTGCCGAGCGGCTTCCTGCTGACCACCGTCGAGCAGGCCGCGGGCTGGGTGCGCAAGGCGTCGGTATTCCCCGCCACGTTCGGCCTCGCCTGCTGTGCCATCGAGATGATGACCACCGGCGCCGGCCGCTACGACCTGGCGCGCTTCGGCATGGAGGTCTTCCGGGGCTCGCCCCGGCAGGCGGATCTGATGATCGTCGCCGGCCGGGTCAGCCAGAAGATGGCGCCGGTACTGCGGCAGGTCTACGACCAGATGCCGAACCCCAAGTGGGTGATCTCCATGGGGGTCTGCGCCTCCTCGGGCGGCATGTTCAACAACTACGCCATCGTCCAGGGCGTCGACCACATCGTGCCGGTCGACATCTATCTCCCCGGCTGCCCGCCACGGCCGGAGATGCTGCTGGACGCCATCCTCAAGCTCCACCAGAAGATCCAGACCTCCAAGCTCGGCGTGAACGCCGAGGAGGCGGCCCGCGAGGCGGAGGAGGCGGCGCTCAAGGCCCTGCCCACGATCGAGATGAAGGGGCTGCTGCGATGAGCGACGCGAAGGGCGCGGGCGGCGCCAACCCCGAGAAGGACCTGTCGGCCTCCAACCTCCCCGGCCAGCGCGGCCAGGGCGGCGAGGAGATCCGCGTCCAGCGCGGCATGTTCGGCGCCGACAACGGCGGGGACACCTCCGGCTACGGCGGCCTGGTCCGCTCGGTCCGGCTCCCGGGCCCGGCGAACCGCCCCTACGGCGGCTGGTTCGACGAGGTCGCCGACGAACTCGAGGGAGCCCTGGAGGAACAGGAACTGCTCCCCGAGAACGCCATCGAGAAGACGGTCGTCGACCGCGACGAGCTGACCTTCCACATCGAGCGCGAGCACCTGGTCCGCGTCGCCCGCACCCTGCGCGACGACCCGGCCCTGCGCTTCGAGCTGTGCACCGGCGTCAGCGGCGTCCACTACCCGAACGACAAGGGCCGCGAGCTGCACGCCGTCTACCACCTGCGCTCGATCACCCACAACCGGCTGATCCGCCTGGAGGTCAGCGCCCCCGACAGCGACCCGCACATCCCGTCGCTGTTCTCCGTCTATCCGACGAACGACTGGCACGAGCGCGAGACGTACGACTTCTTCGGCATCGTCTTCGACGGTCACCCGGCCCTGACGCGGATCATGATGCCGGACGACTGGCAGGGCTTCCCGCAGCGCAAGGACTATCCCCTCGGCGGCATCCCCGTCGAGTACAAGGGCGCCCAGATCCCGGCTCCGGACCAGCGGAGGTCGTACTCATGAGCACTTCGCACGCCTCCCCTCGCGAGACCACCGAGGGCACCGTCTACACCGTCACCGGCGGCGACTGGGACGAGGTCGTCGAGTCGGCGGCCCGCGCCGACGACGAGCGCATCGTCGTCAACATGGGCCCGCAGCACCCGTCCACGCACGGCGTGCTCCGCCTGATCCTGGAGATCGACGGCGAGACCGTCACCGAGGCCCGCTGCGGCATCGGCTACCTGCACACCGGCATCGAGAAGAACCTCGAGTACCGGACGTGGACGCAGGGCACGACGTTCGTGACGCGCATGGACTACCTGACGCCGTTCTTCAACGAGACGGCGTACTGCCTCGGCGTCGAGAAGCTCCTCGGCATCGAGGACCAGATCCCGGACCGCGCCTCGATCATCCGCGTGCTCCTGATGGAGCTGAACCGGCTCTCGTCGCACCTGGTGTGCATCGCCACCGGCGGCATGGAGCTCGGCGCAACGACGGTCATGATCTACGGATTCCGTGATCGTGAACTGATTCTCGACATCTACGAGCTGATCACCGGCCTGCGGATGAACCACGCCTACATCCGGCCCGGCGGACTCGCCCAGGACCTGCCGCCCGGCGCGGTGGACCACATCCGCGAGTTCGTGAAGAAGATGAAGAAGAACCTCCCGGAGTACGACAAGCTCGCCACCGGGAACCCTATCTTCAAGGCCCGCATGCAGGACGTCGGCTATCTGGACCTGGCCGGCTGCATGGCCCTCGGCGCGACGGGCCCGATTCTGCGCTCCACCGGCCTGCCGCACGACCTGCGCAAGACGCAGCCGTACTGCGGCTACGAGAATTACGACTTCGACGTCCCGACCGCCGACACCTGCGACTCCTACGGCCGCTTCCTCATCCGGCTCGAGGAGATGCGCCAGTCGCTCAGGATCGTCGAGCAGTGCCTGGACCGGCTCCAGCCCGGCCCGGTCATGGTCCCCGACAAGAAGATCGCCTGGCCCGCCCAGCTCGCCCTCGGGCCCGACGGCCTCGGCAACTCCCTCGACCACATCAAGAAGATCATGGGCACCTCCATGGAGGCCCTGATCCACCACTTCAAGCTGGTCACCGAGGGCTTCCGCGTCCCGCCGGGCCAGGCCTACACGGCGGTCGAGTCGCCCAAGGGCGAACTCGGGGTGCACGTCGTGTCCGACGGCGGCACCCGCCCCTACCGGGTCCACTTCCGCGACCCGTCCTTCACCAACCTGCAGGCCATGGCGGCGATGTGCGAAGGCGGCCAGGTCGCCGACGTCATCGTCGCCGTCGCGTCCATCGACCCCGTGATGGGAGGCGTCGACCGGTGACCACCTCTTCTTCCGAGCGGGGCGTCAGCCTGGGCATGCCCGAACTGCCCGCGCCCGCCTACCCGGACGACGTCCGAGCCCGTCTGGAGACGGACGCGCGCGAGGTCATCGCCCGCTACCCGGACTCCCGGTCCGCCCTCCTGCCGCTGCTGCACCTCGTGCAGTCGGAGGAGGGACACGTCACGCGCACGGGCATGCGGTTCTGCGCGGACATGCTCGGCCTGACCACGGCCGAGGTCACCGCGGTCGCCACCTTCTACACCATGTACCGGCGCCGGCCGAGCGGTGACTACCAGGTGGGGGTGTGCACCAACACCCTGTGTGCCGTGATGGGCGGGGACGCGATCTTCGAGGAGCTCCAGGAGCACCTCGGCGTCGGCAACGGCGAGACCACCGACGACGGCAAGGTCACCCTGGAGCACATCGAGTGCAACGCGGCCTGCGACTTCGCGCCGGTCGTGATGGTCAACTGGGAGTTCTTCGACAACCAGACCCCGGGCAGCGCCAAGCGCCTCGTCGACGACCTGCGCTCGGGACGGCCGGTCACGCCCACGCGCGGGGCGACGGTGTGCACCTTCAAGGAGACCGCCCGGGTCCTGGCCGGTTTCCCCGACGAGCGGGACGGGGCCGTCGAGTCCGGAGGAAGCGCGGGACACGCTTCCCTGGTCGGCCTGAAGCTCGCCAAGGGGGAGGCCGCACCCGCGCGCGTGGTGCATCCGCGCGGTGAGGCGGCCCGGACCGAGGCACCCCACGAACCGTCACCGACGGAGCACTTGAGCTCGCACGACGCGCCGCAGGACACGTCGGCCTCCGACCCGGCCCACCCGGCCGGGCCCGCCGCCGAGGAGGGGGAGTGATGACCTTGGCACCCGAGCTGAAAGACATGAGCCCCGAGAAGCTGCTCGCACCGGTGCTGTCGGCCTTCTGGGACGAGGACAAGTCCTGGACGCTGGACGTGTACCGAAGGCACGAGGGGTACGAAGGGCTGCGCAAGGCGCTCGCCATGTCGCCGGACGACGTGATCGCGTACGTCAAGGAGTCCGGTCTGCGCGGGCGCGGCGGCGCGGGATTCCCGACGGGGATGAAGTGGCAGTTCATTCCCCAGGGGGATGGAAAGCCGCACTATCTGGTTGTCAACGCCGACGAGTCGGAGCCCGGGACGTGCAAGGACATCCCGCTCCTCTTCGCGAACCCACATAGCCTCATCGAGGGCATGATCATCGCGTGCTATGCCATCAGGTCTTCGCATGCCTTCATCTATCTGCGTGGTGAAGTCGTCCCAGTGCTGCGGCGGTTGCACTCCGCTGTGCGCGAGGCGTACGAGGCGGGCTTCCTGGGCGAGAACATCCAGGGCAGCGGACTCGACCTCGACATCACCGTGCACGCGGGCGCGGGCGCGTACATCTGCGGTGAGGAGACCGCACTGCTGGACTCGCTCGAAGGCCGCCGGGGTCAACCGCGGCTTCGTCCCCCCTTCCCCGCTGTCGCGGGCCTCTACGCGTGCCCGACTGTGGTGAACAACGTCGAGTCCATCGCGTCGGTTCCCGCGATCATGAGCCGGGGCAAAGACTGGTTCCGGTCGATGGGCAGTGAGAAGTCGCCAGGCTTCACGCTCTACTCCCTGTCCGGCCATGTCGCGGGCCCCGGCCAGTACGAGGCGCCGCTCGGCATCACGCTCCGCCAGCTCCTCGACATGAGCGGCGGCATGCGCCCCGGGCACCGCCTCAAGTTCTGGACGCCGGGGGGCTCCTCGACCCCGATGTTCACCGACGAGCATCTCGACGTCCCTCTTGATTACGAAGGAGTGGGCGCCGCGGGTTCCATGCTCGGCACGAAAGCTCTCCAGTGCTTCGACGAGACGACCTGCGTGGTGCGGGCCGTCACGCGCTGGACCGAGTTCTACGCCCACGAGTCCTGCGGCAAGTGCACGCCCTGCCGCGAAGGCACGTATTGGCTCGTGCAGCTGCTGCGCGACATCGAGGCCGGCAAGGGACGGATGTCCGACCTCGACAAGCTGAACGACATCGCCGACAACATCAACGGCAAGTCCTTCTGCGCCCTCGGCGACGGCGCCGCCTCGCCGATCTTCTCCTCGCTCAAGTACTTCCGCGAGGAGTACGAGCAGCACATCACGGGCCGGGGCTGCCCCTTCGACCCGGCCAGGTCGACGGCCTGGGCCGACCGCACGGAGGTGAACGCATGACCGTGACCACCAGCTCTCCCTCCGGTGGGGGAGAGGCGGCGGTCCCGCCGGAGGACCTCGTGTCGCTGACGATCGACGGCGCCGAGATCAGCGTGCCCAAGGGCACCCTGGTCATCCGGGCCGCCGAACAGCTCGGCATCGAGATCCCCCGGTTCTGCGACCACCCGCTCCTCGATCCGGCCGGCGCCTGCCGCCAGTGCATCGTCGAGGTCGAGGGCCAGCGCAAGCCCATGGCGTCCTGCACCATCACCTGCACCGACGGGATGGTGGTGAAGACCCACCTCACCTCGCCGGTCGCGGAGAAGGCCCAGAAGGGTGTGATGGAGCTCCTGCTCATCAACCACCCGCTGGACTGCCCGGTCTGCGACAAGGGCGGCGAGTGCCCGCTGCAGAACCAGGCCCTCTCGCACGGCGACGCCGAGTCCCGCTTCGAGGGCCGCAAGCGCACGTACGAGAAGCCCGTGCCGATCTCCACGCAGGTGCTGCTCGACCGTGAGCGCTGCGTGCTGTGCGCCCGCTGCACCCGGTTCTCCAACCAGGTCGCGGGCGACCCGATGATCGAGCTGGTCGAGCGGGGCGCGCTCCAGCAGGTCGGCACCGGCGAGGGCGACCCGTTCGAGTCGTACTTCTCCGGCAACACCATCCAGATCTGCCCGGTCGGCGCGCTGACCTCGGCGGCGTACCGATTCCGCTCCCGCCCGTTCGACCTGGTCTCCTCCCCGTCGGTCTGCGAGCACTGCTCCGGCGGCTGCGCGACGCGCACCGACCACCGGCGCGGCAAGGTCATGCGGCGGCTCGCGGCGAACGACCCCGAGGTCAACGAGGAGTGGATCTGCGACAAGGGGCGGTTCGGGTTCCGGTACGCGCAGCAGCGGGACCGGCTCGAGACGCCGCTCGTGCGCAACGCCGAGGGCGAGCTGGAACCGGCCTCCTGGCCCGAGGCGCTGCAGATCGCGGCCCAGGGGCTGCTGGCCTCCCGGGGCCGTACCGGTGTCCTGACCGGCGGCCGGCTCACCATCGAGGACGCTTACGCGTACAGCAAGTTCGCGCGCGTGGCGCTCGACACCAACGACATCGACTTCCGCGCGCGCGTGCACAGCGGCGAGGAGGCCGACTTCCTCGCCGCCCAGGTCGCCGGGCGCGGCCGGGACCTCGACGGTACGGGCGTCACGTACACCGCACTGGAGAAGGCGCCCGCCGTCCTGCTGGTCGGGTTCGAGGCGGAGGAGGAGGCGCCCGGCGTCTTCCTGCGGCTGCGCAAGGCCTGGCGGGGGCACGGACAGCGGGTCTTCTCGCTGGCCACGCACGCCACACGCGGTCTGGAGAAGGCCGGTGGCACGCTGCTGCCCGCGGCTCCCGGCACCGAGACCGAGTGGCTGGACGCGCTCGGGAGCGGTGGCGGCCTGGAGGACGACGGCGCCACGGCAGCTGAGGCGCTGCGCGCCGAGGGCGCTGTGATCGTCGTCGGCGAGCGGCTGGCCGCGGTGGCCGGCGGACTCACCGCCGCCGTACGCACCGCCTCCGCGACCGGCGCCCGGCTGGTGTGGATCCCGCGCCGGGCCGGGGAGCGCGGCGCGATCGAGGCGGGCGCGCTGCCGTCGCTGCTGCCGGGCGGACGCCCGGCCACCGACCCACGCGCGCGTGACGAGGTGGCCGACGTCTGGGGCGTGGCCGGCCTCCCGCACCGCTACGGCCGCGACACCGGCGAGATCGTCGAGGCCGCCGCGACCGGCGAGCTGCAGGCCCTGCTGGTGGCGGGCGTGGAGATCGCCGATCTGCCCGACCCGGCACGCGCGCGTGCGGCACTGGACGAGGTCGGCTTCCTGGTCTCCCTCGAACTGCGGCCCAGCGAGATCAGCCGCGAGGCCGATGTCGTCCTGCCCGTCGGCGCGGTCGCCGAGAAGGCCGGCACCTTCCTCAACTGGGAAGGCCGGGTCCGCTTCTTCGAGGCCGCGCTCAAGCCCGACCAGATGACCCGCCGCCTCGCGCCCACCGACGCGCGTGTGCTGCAGATGCTCGCCGACGCCATGGACGTCCACCTCGGACTGCCGGATCTGCGCACCGTGCGCGCGGAGATCGACCGGCTCGGCGCCTGGGACGGCCCGCGGGCCGGCGAACCCCTGGAGACCGCGGCCGCGCTGCCCCGCCCGGCCGTCGGCGAGGCGGTACTCGCCGGGCACCGGCTGCTGCTCGACCAGGGACTCCTCCAGCAGGGTGACGAGGCACTCGCCGGAACCCGGCACGCCGCACGCGCGCGCGTGTCGGCCGCGACGGCCGCCGAGGCGGGCGTCAAGGACGGCGACCTCCTCGCCGTGACCGGCCCCCAGGGCGCCGTGGAACTCCCGCTGCAGATCAGTGAGATGCCCGACCGGGTGGTGTGGCTGCCGCTGAACTCCAGCGGCGGCGGCGTCGCCTCCGACACCGGGGCGCGGCCCGGCTCCCTCGTCCGCATCGGCCCGGCGACGCTCGCCGGCGAGGCCCCCAAGGAGGTGGAGGCATGAGCCCGTACCTCCTCGCGGCTGAAGACCTCTCGATGTTCGGCCGCGACCCGTGGTGGCTGGTCGTCATCAAGGCGGTGTTCTGCTTCGCCTTCCTGATGGTGACCGTGCTGGTCTCCATCGTCATGGAGCGCAAGGTCGTCGCCTGGATGCAGTTGCGCGTCGGCCCCAACCGGCACGGCCCCTGGGGCATGCTCCAGTCGCTCGCCGACGGCATCAAACTGATGCTCAAGGAAGACGTCATCGTCAAGCGCGCCGACAAGGCGGTGTACGTCCTCGCGCCGGTCATCGCGGCCATCCCGGCCTTCATGGCGATCGCGGTGATCCCCTTCGGCCCGGCCGGCAACGAGATCTCGATCTTCGGTCAGCGCACCACGATGCAGCTCACCGACCTGCCGATCGCGATGCTCTACATCCTCGCGGTCGCCTCGGTCGGCATCTACGGCATCGTCCTCGCGGGCTGGAGCTCCGGCTCGACGTACCCGCTGCTGGGCGGTCTGCGCTCCTGCGCGCAGATGATCTCCTACGAGATCGCGATGGGCGCCGCCTTCGCCTCCGTGTTCCTCTACTCGGGGTCGATGTCGACGTCGACGATCGTCGAGCAGCAGGCCGACCGCTGGTACATCCTGCTGCTGCCGCTCTCCTTCATCCTCTACATCGTCACGATGGTCGGCGAGACCAACCGCGCCCCCTTCGACATGCCGGAGTCCGAGGGCGACCTGGTCGGCGGCTTCAACACCGAGTACTCGTCGATCAAGTTCGCGATGTTCATGCTCGCCGAGTACGTCAACATGGTGACCGTCTCGGCCGTCGCCACCACGCTGTTCCTCGGCGGTTGGCGGGCCCCGTGGCCGATCAGCACCTTCTGGGAGGGCGCGAACCACGGCTGGTGGCCGATGCTCTGGTTCACCGTCAAGGTCCAGTTGCTGCTGTTCATGTTCATCTGGATCCGCGGCACGCTCCCACGCGTCCGCTACGACCAGCTCATGAAGCTCGGCTGGAAGGTCCTCATCCCGGTCTCGCTGGTGTGGCTGATGCTCGTCGCCACCGTGCGGGCCCTGCGGAACGAGAACTACGACTTCGCCGACATCGTGCTCTACGTCGGCGGCGGTGTGCTGGCCCTGTTGCTGCTCTCCTTCGTGGTCGACATGTTCCGCGAGAAGTCGAAGCAGGCCGAGCGGCCGGCCGAGACCCCGGCGGCCTTCGACCCCATGGCGGGCGGATTCCCCGTGCCGCCACTGCCCGGACAGGAGCTTCCGCCGGCTCCGCGACGCCGCTCGCGCCGTGAGCGGGAGCTGATTGTCAGTGGTGGGCCCGATACTCAGAGTGACGAATCTCTGGGCGGATCTACGGATGGAAGGGAGGCGTCCGATGACTGAGGAACCGAAGGACACCAAGCCCGGTTTCCAGAACCCCGTGGCCGGCTTCGGCGTGACCTTCAAGGCCATGTTCAAGAAGCGGCTGACCGAGCAGTACCCGGAGCAGCAGAAGACCACGGCTCCGCGCTTCCACGGACGGCACCAGCTCAACCGCCATCCGGACGGCCTGGAGAAGTGCGTCGGCTGTGAACTGTGCGCGTGGGCCTGTCCCGCCGACGCCATCTATGTGGAGGGCGCGGACAACACCGACGAGGAGCGCTACTCGCCGGGCGAGCGGTACGGCCGCGTCTACCAGATCAACTACGCCCGCTGCATCCTGTGCGGCCTGTGCATCGAGGCCTGCCCCACGCGCGCGCTCACGATGACGAACGAGTTCGAGCTGGCCGACTCCAGCCGGGCCAACCTCATCTACACCAAGGAGCAGCTGCTCGCCGGTCTCGAGGACGGCATGGTCGACTCGCCCCACGCCATCTACCCGGGGACGGACGAACAGGACTACTACCGCGGCCTGGTCACCGAGGCCGCGCCCGGCACGGAGCAGCAGGTCGCCCACTCCGAGGGCGAGGTCGTGCAGGAGTCCGACTCCACCTTCGGCGGGACCGAGCCGGCGTCGGAGAAGGTGATCGGCCGATGACCGCCCAGCTCGCCGCCTACTCCACCTCCACCGGAGAGGCCGTCCAGTTCTGGATCCTCGGCACGGTCGCGGTGATCGGCGCTCTGTGCACCATCCTCATGAGGAGGGCCGTGCACAGTGCCCTCTGTCTCGCCGGGACCATGATCATCCTGGCGGTGTTCTACCTCGCCAACGGCGCCTACTTCCTGGGCGTCGTGCAGATCATCGTCTACACCGGCGCGATCATGATGCTGTTCCTGTTCGTGGTGATGCTCGTCGGCGTGACCGCGGCGGACTCCCTGAAGGAGACCATCAAGGGCCAGCGCTGGCTGGCCCTGCTGTGCGGTCTCGGCTTCGGCGTCCTGCTGATCGGCGGCATCGGCAACGCCTCCCTCACGGAGTTCAACGGCATCGGCCAGGCGAACGCCGGGGGCAATGTGGAGGGCATCGCCGCCCTCATCTTCACCAAGTACGTCTTCGCGTTCGAGATCACCGGCGCCCTGCTCATCACGGCCGCCGTCGGCGCCATGGTGCTCACCCATCGCGAGCGCACCGAACGCGCCAAGACCCAGCGTGAACTCTCCGAGGAGCGGGTGCGCGAAGGCAAGCAACTGCCGCCCCTGCCGGCCCCCGGTGTGTACGCCCGGCACAACGCGGTCGACATCGCGGGCCTGCTCCCCGACGGCACACCCTCCGACCTCACCGTCAGCAAGACGCTGCGCGAGCGCGGCCAGATCCGCGACGTGTCGCAGGAGGCGCTCAACGACCTCAAGGCCCTGGAACAGCGGGCCGAGGATCGCCTGGAGCGCGGGGCGATCGGGCCGGCGAAGTTCAAGCGGTCCGAGGAGGCGTCGAAGTGAACCCCGTCAACTACCTCTATCTCGCGGCCCTGTTGTTCACGATCGGCGCCACCGGCGTGCTGATCAGGCGCAACGCGATCGTCGTGTTCATGTGCATCGAGCTCATGCTCAACGCCTGCAACCTCGCGTTCGTCGCCTTCTCCCGGATGCACGGCAACCTCGACGGCCAGATCATCGCGTTCTTCACGATGGTCGTCGCCGCCGCCGAGGTCGTGGTCGGGCTCGCGATCATCGTGTCCCTGTTCCGTGCCCGCCACTCGGCCTCGGTCGACGACGCCAGCCTGATGAAGCTGTAAGGGGTCGGAAGAATCGTGGAGAACCTGATTGCGCTGCTGGTGGCGGCGCCCCTGCTGGGAGCGGTGGTCCTGCTGTGCGGCGGACGCCGGCTGGACGCCGTCGGCCACTGGATCGGCACCGCCCTCGCCGCCTCCTCCTTCGTGCTCGGCCTGGTGCTGTTCGCCGACATGCTGGGCAAGGACGCGGATCACCGGGAGATGGGCCAGCACCTGTTCAGCTGGATCCCGGTCGAGGGCTTCCAGGCGGACGTCGCCTTCCAGCTCGACCAGCTTTCGATGACGTTCGTCCTGCTGATCTCGGGCGTCGGCTCGCTGATCCACCTCTACTCCGTCGGGTACATGGAGCACGACGAGCGGCGCCGCCGCTTCTTCGGGTACCTGAACCTGTTCCTCGCGGCGATGCTGCTGCTCGTCCTCGCCGACAACTACCTGCTGCTGTACGTCGGCTGGGAGGGCGTCGGTCTCGCCTCCTACCTGCTGATCGGCTTCTGGCAGCACAAGCCCAGCGCCGCCACGGCCGCGAAGAAGGCCTTCCTGGTCAACCGCGTCGGCGACATGGGCCTGTCCATCGCGATCATGCTGATGTTCCTGTGGTTCGGCACCTTCGCCTTCGGGCCGGTGCTCGGCAGCCACGAGGAGGCCGGGCTCGCCGGTGCCGCCGGTGAGGACAAGCTGACCGTCATCGCCCTGATGCTGCTGCTCGCGGCCTGCGGCAAGTCCGCCCAGGTGCCGCTGCAGTCCTGGCTCGGGGACGCGATGGAGGGCCCGACCCCGGTCTCGGCCCTCATCCACGCCGCGACGATGGTGACGGCGGGTGTGTACCTGATCGTCCGCTCCGCGGCCGTCTTCAACGGCGCCCCGGACGCCCAGTTGGTCGTCACCGTCGTCGGTGCCGTCACGCTCCTCTTCGGTGCGATCGTCGGTTGCGCGAAGGACGACATCAAGAAGGCACTGGCCGGCTCGACCATGTCGCAGATCGGCTACATGGTGCTCGCCGCGGGCCTCGGCCCCATCGGCTACGTCTTCGCGATCATGCACCTGGTGACGCACGGCTTCTTCAAGGCGGGGCTGTTCCTCGGCGCCGGTTCGGTCATGCACGGCATGAACGACGAGGTGGACATGAGGAAGTACGGCGGCCTCAGGAAGTACATGCCGGTCACCTTCGTCACCTTCGGCCTCGGCTACCTGGCGATCATCGGCTTCCCGGGCCTGTCCGGCTTCTTCTCCAAGGACATGATCATCGAGTCGGCGTTCGCCAAGGGCGGCACCGAGGGCTGGATCCTCGGCGGCGTGGCCCTGCTGGGCGCGGCCATCACGGCGTTCTACATGACGCGCGTGATGCTGATGACGTTCTTCGGCGAGAAGCGCTGGCAGCCCGACGAGAAGGGCAATGAACCGCATCCGCACGAGTCGCCCAAGGTCATGACGATCCCGATGATCGTGCTGGCCGTCGGGTCGGTGGCCGGCGGCGCTGTCTTCAGCATCGGCGACCGCTTCGTGCACTGGCTGGAGCCGATCACCGGGCACAGCCACGGCGACTCGCCGATCAGCGCGGGTGTGATCACCGGCGCGACCGTCACATGCATGGTCATCGGCGTCGCACTCGCCTGGACGCAGTACGGACGGCGCCCGGTCCCGGCCGTCGCCCCGCGCGGATCGCTGCTCACCCGGGCCGCCCGGCGCGACCTGCTCCAGGACGACTTCAACCACATCGTCCTGGTCCGCGGCGGCGAACACCTCACGCGGTCCCTGGTCTACGTCGACCACACCCTGGTCGACGGCGTCGTCAATGGCACGGCGGCCTCGGTCGGCGGCCTTTCCGGGCGGATGCGCAAGCTGCAGAACGGCTTCGCCCGCTCCTACGCGGTCTCGATGTTCGGGGGCGCGGCGGTCCTGGTCGCCGTGACCCTGCTGATGAGGGCGGTCTGATACCGATGTCCTTTCCTCTGCTGACAGCGACAGCGGTGCTCCCGGCCGTCGGGGCGATCGCCACGGCCGCCGTGCCGGCCGCGCAGCGCACCGTCGCCAAATGGCTGGCGCTGCTCTTCTCGCTCGCCACGCTCGTCCTGGCGATCGTCGTCCTGGTGCGCTTCGACCCAGGCGGCGACCGCTACCAGCTCACCGAGTCCCACTCCTGGATCGCGGACTTCGGCGTCCGCTACGAACTGGGCGTGGACGGCATCGCGGTGGCGCTGATCGCGCTCACGGCGCTGCTGATCCCGTTCATCATCCTCGCGGGCTGGCACGACGCCGACCCGCTGGAGACCGGCTCCACGCGGTGGCGGCCGACGCAGGGCTTCTTCGCCCTGATCCTGGCCGTCGAGGCGATGGTGATCATCTCCTTCGAGGCCACCGACGTCTTCCTCTTCTACATCTTCTTCGAAGCCATGCTGATCCCGATGTACTTCCTCATCGGCGGCTTCGGGGACCGTGCCCACGAGCACGGCGAGAAGGCGGCGGCGACGCAACGGTCGTACGCGGCGGTGAAGTTCCTGCTCTACAACCTGGTCGGCGGTCTGATCATGCTGGCCGCGGTGATCGGCCTGTACGTGGTCGCCGGGAACTTCTCGCTCACGGAGATCGCCGAGGCCCGGGCCAACGGCTCGCTCGACATGGCGACCAACACCGAACGGTGGCTGTTCCTGGGCTTCTTCTTCGCCTTCGCGGTGAAGGCGCCGCTGTGGCCGCTGCACACCTGGCTGCCCAACGCGATGCAGGAGTCCACCGCCCCGGTCGCCGTGCTCATCACGGCGGTCGTCGACAAGGTCGGCACCTTCGCGATGCTCCGCTTCTGCCTCCAGCTCTTCCCGGAGGCGAGCAAGTGGGCGACGCCCGCGATCCTCGTCCTCGCCCTGATCAGCATCATCTACGGGGCGTTGCTCGCGGTCGGCCAGCGCGACATCAAGCGACTGGTGGCCTACGCGTCGATCTCCCACTTCGGCTTCATCATCATGGGCATCTTCGCGATGACCAGCCAGGGCCAGTCCGGGGCGACGCTCTACATGGTCAACCACGGCATCTCGACCGCCGCGCTGATGCTGGTGGCGGGCTTCCTGATCTCCCGGCGCGGCTCGCGGCTCATCGCCGACTACGGCGGAGTGCAGAAGGTGGCGCCGGTGCTCGCCGGCACGTTCCTGATCGGCAGCCTGGCGACCCTGTCGCTGCCCGGCCTGGCACCGTTCGTCAGCGAGTTCCTGGTCCTGGTCGGCACATTCACGCGGTACCCGGTGGTCGGCATCATCGCCACCTTCGGCATCGTCCTCGCCGCGCTCTACACCCTCGTCCTCTACCAGCGGACGATGACGGGCCCGGTGAAACCCGAGATCGCGAAGATGCCGGACCTCAGGGTGCGTGAACTCGTGGTCGTCGCCCCGCTGGTCGTCCTGCTGATCTTCCTGGGCGTCTACCCGAAGCCCGTCACCCAGATCATCGACCCGGCGGTCAAACAGACCATGTCCGACGTACAGCAGAAGGACCCCAAGCCCGAGGTGGAGGCGGCCAAGTGAGCGCAACAGCCGTCCACAGCCTGTGGACAACGGCGGCCGAACCGATCACGAAGATCGACGCGCCGAAGATCGAGTACGGGCAGCTCGCCCCCACCCTGATCATCGTCGGTGCGGCGATCGTCGGGATCCTGGTCGAGGCGTTCGTCCCGCGCAAGTCCCGATACTACGTCCAGATGTTCGTGTCCGTCGTCGCGATCGCGGCCGCCTTCGCGGCGGTCGTGGCGCTCGCGGCCGACGGGTACGGCACGACCAAGGCGCACATCGCGGCGATGGGCGCCATCGCCGTCGACGGACCGGCCCTCTTCCTACAGGGCACCATTTTGCTGGCGGCCATGGTCGGCCTGTTCACCTTCGCCGAGCGGCGGCTCGACCCGGAGGTGCACGGCAACCGCGTCGACTCCTTCGCCGCGCAGGCCGCGTCCGTGCCGGGCAGCGAGAGCGAGAAGGCCGCGGTCAAGGCCGGGTTCACCACCACCGAGGTGTTCCCGCTGCTGCTGTTCGCCGTCGCCGGCATGCTGATCTTCCCGGCGGCCAACGACCTGCTGACGCTGTTCGTGGCGCTGGAGGTCTTCTCGCTCCCGCTGTACCTGCTCTGCGCGCTGGCCCGCCGCAAGCGGATGATGTCGCAGGAGGCGGCGGTCAAGTACTTCCTGCTCGGCGCCTTCGCCTCCGCGTTCACCCTCTTCGGCATCGCACTGCTGTACGGCTACGCGGGCTCCATGTCGTACGCGACGATCGCGCAGGTCGTCGACGGCACGGTGCAGGACGTCAACCCGGCGCTCGCCGGCACCATGGGCAACGACGCGCTCCTGCTGATCGGAGCCGCGCTGCTTGTGATGGGCCTGCTGTTCAAGGTGGGCGCGGTGCCGTTCCACATGTGGACGCCGGACGTGTACCAGGGCGCGCCGACGCCGGTGACCGGCTTCATGGCGGCGGCGACGAAGGTGGCGGCGTTCGGCGCGCTGCTGCGCGTGCTGTACGTCGTCCTGCCGGGCCTGCGCTGGGACTGGCGGCCGGTCATGTGGGCCGTGGCGATCGTCACCATGCTGGGCGGTGCGATCGTCGCGATCACGCAGACCGACATCAAGCGGCTGCTGGCGTACTCGTCGATCGCGCACGCCGGGTTCATCCTCGCGGGTGTCATCGCGACCACGCCGGACGGTGTCTCGTCGGTGCTGTTCTACCTGGCGGCGTACTCGTTCGTGACGATCGGCGCCTTCGCGGTGGTCACCCTCGTCCGGGACGCGGGCGGCGAGGCGACGCACCTGTCCAAGTGGGCGGGGCTCGGCCGGCGTTCGCCGCTGGTGGCGGCCGTGTTCGCGGTGTTCCTGCTGGCCTTCGCGGGCATCCCGCTGACCTCCGGCTTCGCCGGGAAGTTCGCCGTGTTCAAGGCGGCGGCGGAGGGCGGGGCGGCCCCGCTGGTCGTGGTCGGTGTGATCTCGTCGGCGATCGCGGCGTTCTTCTACATCCGGGTCATCGTGCTGATGTTCTTCAGCGAGCCGCGGCCGGAGGGCCCGACGGTGGCCGTGCCGTCGCCGCTGACGATGACGGCGATCGGGGTGGGCGTGGCGGTCACGCTGGTGCTCGGTGTGGCGCCGCAGTACTTCCTGGACCTCGCGAGCCAGGCGGGCGTGTTCGTGCGCTGACGGTGCGCTTGTCGGTGGGCGGCGGCCCGGCGTCCCTTCGGGGTGCCGGGCCGTCGGCCGTGAAGGGGCCGGTGGGCCGAG
>NZ_JBHUQX010000068.1:0-28775 GCF_042674225.1 Streptomyces sp. NPDC056948 | reverse complement strand
CTGCTATATGCGCCACATACGCCGGGCGGGGTGCCGCCGACTGAACGGCAGCTCCCCGCCCCAAGGGGCGCGGGGAACTGCGCGACCAACCACGGACGCCCCGCAGCCGAAAGACCGCCGCAGTTCCCCGGCTCACCCAGCGGAGCGTCTACGCATCCTTGAACGCCTGCCGCTGCCGCCCAAGCCCCTCGATCTCCAGCTCCACCACATCCCCGGCCCTGAGGAACGGCTTCGGCTCAGGCTCCCCCAGCGCGACCCCCGCCGGCGTCCCGGTATTGATGACATCCCCGGGATACAGCGTCATGACCTGACTGAGATACCGCACGACCTCCCCCACCGAGAAGATCTGCTCCGCGGTCGTGCCGTCCTGCTTCAACTCCCCGTTGACCCACAGCCGCAACGACAGCCGCTGCGGATCCGGCACCTCGTCCGCCGTCACCAGCCACGGCCCGAGCGGGTTGAACGTCTCGCAGTTCTTCCCCTTGTCCCAGGTCCCGCCGCGCTCGATCTGGAACTCCCGCTCGGACACGTCATGCGCCACCGCATACCCGGCGACATGCGCGAGCCCTTCCTCCACGGACCCCAGATACCTGGCCGTACGCCCGATGACGACGGCCAGCTCGACCTCCCAGTCGGTCTTCACGGACCCGCGCGGCACGAGCACCGTGTCGTGCGGCCCGACGACCGTGTCCGGAGCCTTCATGAAGACGACCGGCTCGGCGGGCGGCTCGGCACCCGTCTCGCGCGCGTGGTCGTGGTAGTTCAGCCCGATGCAGACGATCTTGCCGATCCGGCCCAGCGGCGGTCCGATCCGCAGCCCGGTGGCGTCCAGGGCGGGCAGCTCACCGGCGTCCGCGGCGGCCCGGACCCGGCCGAGCGCGGCCTCGTCGGCGAGCAGCGCGCCGTCGATGTCCGCGACGACGCCCGACAGGTCCCGCAGGGTCCCCTCGGCGTCGAGCAGCGCGGGCCGCTCCGCTCCCGCCGTACCGACTCGCAGCAGCTTCATGATCACGTCTCCCTCGATCGCGGGCGCCCGCCGATGCGTGCGACCCGGATGCGGCGGGGACAGCGATCGGAGGACTGGTCGATCCTCCAAGGTGGGAGTCCACTCCGCAATACCCGGTTCACGTACTGGACCGTCACCGGAGGGACTACCTGTAGAGGACGGCCCGCTCGACCACACTCCACGTCGTACTGGTCACGACGTACAGCGCTGCGGCCAGCGGCACCACCGCCACGGTGACCAGCGTGAAGAAGGACATGAACGGCATGGCCTTGGTCACCGCCCCCAGCCCGGGAAGCTGCTCCCCACCACCGCCCCCGGCCGGGACGACCGGGTT
Organism: Streptomyces sp. NPDC056948; assembly: GCF_042674225.1. Lineage (NCBI taxonomy): Bacteria > Bacillati > Actinomycetota > Actinomycetes > Kitasatosporales > Streptomycetaceae > Streptomyces > Streptomyces sp. NPDC056948. Next base: position 27,435 of record NZ_JBHUQX010000068.1, on the reverse strand, counting down.
CGCGGCCATCATCCGCTTGCTCAGGCGGTAGCTGAACGCCGCGACACCGGCGACGACCACGAACAGCCCGACGTAGACGAGCCCCGCGCCACTCAGCGCACTGCCCCCGCCGATCGCGTCCGTCCACCGCTCCCCCAGCGGCGCGGCGAACAGCTCATGGCCGAGCAGCTCATTGGCCCGCCCGCCGATCGTGTCGCTGGAGAACAGGTGGTAGAGCAGGAAGAACGCGGGCACCTGGAGCAGCCCGGGCAGGCAGCCGGCCAGCGGCGACACCTTCTCCTCGGCGTGCAGGTCCAGTACGGCTCGCTGCAGCTTCTCGGGGTTCTTCCCGTGCTTCTTCCGCAGCTCGGCGATCTTCGGCTGGAGCGCGGTCCTGGCCTTCTGGCCGCGCGCGGCGGCCCGGGACAGGGGGTGGACGAGGAGTCGTACGAGCGCGGTGAACAGGACGATCGCGGCGGCGGCCGCGGAGGCGCCGAACAACGGCTGGAGCAGGTCGGCGAGGTGCTCGACCAGGTTGGCGAAGACGGACATGCGTGAGCCCTCCGGGGGTCTCGTCGTGCCGGAAGTGGGTCATGGCGGCATGACGACCCGCGCGGGGTCAGCTGTGTGATGTGCCCCTACGCGAAGGTCGCCCGGAGGGCGTGTCCGGGTGCCCGGGGCCGGGGGCGCCCCTTGGCGTCCGGGTCGCGTTGCGGCAGGAAGGCCGTACGGAGGTCACGGTCGCGGATGGCCGTACGCACACGGGTGCGTGGCACGGCGGGCGCGCAGCGCGAGGCGACGAGGGCGCAGACCGCGAGCGCGGCTCCGGCCGCGGCGGTCGCCGCGAGCGCGACGGTGGCGGTGAGGCTGCCGGTGTCCAGCAGCGCCACTTCCAGGACCAGACAGAGCAGCACGAGAGCGGGACGCAGACTCGCCCAACTGCGGATCATCGACGGCCCCCTCCCGTACGAGCGTGCGCGCCACTCGCCGTTCAGTCCACTCCATTCGTTATACACGATCATCTGCGCGACCACGTCCGAGACTTCGTACACGGGTTTGAGAAAGGTTCGTCACAACTCTCGACAACCCATCCGTCACACCCGATGCTTCTCGATGCCATCGACGGGCCAACCCGCGACGCCGGGCCGGGGGGACCGGCGCCTGCCCCGAATTCCCCTGCATTCCCCTGACTTCCCCTGACTTCCCCTACGGAGGAGCCGTGATACGACGCAGAACCCTGCTGTCCGCAGCAGGCGGTACGTTCCTCGGCAGCGCCCTGGCGACCGGCACCGCGCACGCGGACGCCACCATCGCCGTCACCCCCTCGACCACATACGGCACCTGGGAGGGCTGGGGCACCTCCCTCGCCTGGTGGGCCAACGTCTTCGGCGCCCGGGACGACTTCGCGGACCTCTTCTTCACCACCAAGTCGGTGGCGTACAACGGCCGCTCCCTGCCCGGCCTCGGCCTCAACATCGCCCGCTACAACCTCGGCGCGTGCAGTGGGAACAGCGTGGGCGGCGAGACGATGGCCGAATCCCCCAACATCCCCGCCTTCAAGCAGATCGAGGGATTCTGGCAGGACTGGAACAACGAGGATCCCGCCTCCTCGGCCTGGAAGTGGTCGGCGGACGCCAACCAGCGCGCGATGCTGGTGAAGGCGACACAACGGGGCGCGATCACCGAGCTGTTCGCCAACTCCCCCATGTGGTGGATGTGCAGCAACCACAACCCCTCGGGCGCGGCGGGCGGCGGCAACAACCTCCAGACCTGGAACTACCGCCAGCACGCCTCCCACCTGGCAGCGACGGCCCTCTACGCGAAGAACAACTGGGGCGTGAACTTCGCGACGGTCGACCCCTTCAACGAGCCGGCCTCCACCTGGTGGACCGCGACCGGCACCCAGGAGGGCTGCCACATGGCCCCCGCAGTCCAGGCGGCCGTACTCCCCTACATGCGCAGCGAGTTGGACAAACGCGGCCTCACAGGCACCCGCATCGCCGCGTCGGACGAAACGAACTACGACACGGCCCGCTCGACGTGGGCGTCCTTCAACTCCTCGACGAAAGCCCTGGTCTCCCAGGTCAACGTGCACGGCTACCAGGGCTCGGGCGGCCGCCGCGACCTCCTCTACACGGACGTGGTGACGACGTCCCGCAAGAAGCTGTGGAACTCCGAGACGGGCGACAGCGACGGCACGGGCCTGACCCTGGCCTCGAACCTCTGCTCCGACTTCCGCTGGCTGCATCCCACCGCGTGGTGCTACTGGCAGGTCATGGACCCGTCGACGGGCTGGGCGATGATCGCCTACGACGCGAACACCCTCCAGCCGACCACAGTCCAGACCAAGCACTACGTACTGGCCCAGTTCAGCCGCCACATCCGCCCCGGCATGACGATCCTGGACACGGGCGTGAGCTACGCGGTAGCGGCATACGACGCCGCCTCCCGCCGCCTGGTCCTGGTAGCGGTCAACACCTCGGCCTCCGCCCAGACCCTCACCTTCGACCTCTCCCGCTTCTCGACGGTGACGGGCGGCTCAGGGGGCCTGGTCCCCCGCTGGAACACGGTGACGACGGGCGGCGGCGACCTCTACACCCCCCGCTCGGACATCCGCCTGAACGGAAAATCCGTAAGCGTCCCCTTCGCGGCGAAGTCGGTGCAAACGCTCCAAGTGGACGGCGTGACGCCGTAGGCCGGCGGCGGACGGCACGGCGGCGGTTCGGGGCGATCCGTAGAGCCGGGACGGCGAGCATGGGGAATCCGGGCAGATCAGGGGTCTGGCCTGCACATCTCTCACGCTCGTCACCTCCCGGCAGTACGGTGTCCCCCATGCGCCCCGACACGCCTGCCGAAAACGTCGACCACACCGCCGAAGCGGCACGCCTGGAGCGGACCGCCGGCCTGTATCCCGAGGACGCCGAGGCCCTGCTGCTACGGGCCGCGGCCCACCTGGAACTCTCCGGCGACCGCCCCACCGCGTCCACGCTCTACGACCGCCTGCTGGCCTCCACGGCCGACCTGGACAACCCCCACCTGGTACGGGCGCTCAAGGCCTCGAACCTCTGGGAGTACGGCCACGAGGCCGAGGCCAGGGCGATCATCGAGGGCGTCCGCTCGGCGTCCCCCCAGGACGCGGCCCCTTGGGTCATCGTCGCGGAAGCCCTCGAATCCCACGACGAACTGGAAGCGGCCCACGAGACGTTCACGGAGGCCGTGCACCGCCTCCTGACGGACGTGGCGGAGCCCCCCTACGCCACCCACCCCCTCCTCTTCGGCCGCCACCGCGTACGGCGCATGCTCGGCGAGTCCCACGACGAATGGGACGCCCTGGCGGACACGGTCCACTCCCTCCCGATCACCCTGGACGAACTCCACGACCCCAAGCGCGTCTGGTCCCTGGGCTCGGAGAACCCGGCAGAACTCGAGGCCGAGATCCTCCGCCTCCGAGCGGAACTCGGGGCCTACAGAGAGGCCCTGTCCCGCCCGTTCCCCGTAGCGATCCTCCACTGGCCGGCGACGGAACTCACGGAACTCCTCGAGGCGTACCCGACGCTGGAGGCGGAGTACCCGTCTCATGAGGCCCACCTCGCGACCATAGAGTCCGCCCTCCGGGAACTCGCCTCCTCCGGCACCCCGAACCTGGGCATCGTCACGGGCACGGTCCCGTCGTACGAGGCGTTCGCAGCATCGGAACTGTCGTCCCCGTCGGACGCGACACTGCTCCCCCAATACGCCACGACACTGGCGGCCCGGGGCCGGGCGGTGGCGTGGCCGCCGCAGCAGGGAGCGTCTTGCTGGTGCGGCTCGAACCGGCCCTACGGCCAGTGCCACGGCTCGGACGTATAGCCGAGACCTGTAGAAGATGCACGACCCACTTCCTCCGACCGAGTACGACGAGGCCTTCGGCCCATGGCTGGGGCGCCAACTGCGTCGAGCGGGTATGTCGCAGGCGGACTTGGCTGACCAGGCCGGCACGACCCGCGCCACCGTCTCAGCCTGGATCACAGGTCGCGCGGAACCGCATGAAGAGACCAGGGCCCGCATCGCGGACATCCTCAGCACCACGCAGCCCTCATGACGCGCACGGTCGGCCTTCCGACGCGGCCGACCGGCGCGCTGGCCCTCGCCCTCGCACCTCGACCACCGGCCGATCGCCGCTAAGCCAACCCGGCGCGCCCTGAACCGCTGATGCGTCCTGCACCCCGAGTGCCTGAACAACTCGCCGCTGCACAACGAACCGATGGCCCCCGGCCCTCCTGGGCCGCCCGCTCGCTTCTCTCCCGTGCTGGAGCGGCCCGGGTCAAGGGTGGCCCGCAGGGCCATCGGCGCCAGCCGACGCGGAGCGCAGCGCAGCGGAGTGGAGCGGAGTGGAGCGCCCTTGAGGCGGGCCGTGGAAGCACGACACTGGCCATGAAGCGGGTGGCCCAACAGCAACCGGCAGCCCACCTTTCGGTACGGCCCTCGAATGTCAGTGATTGCTGTTAGAACAGATCCACATCGTCACGCGTGATCGTGTACGAGAACCACGAGGGATCAGGGGAGCAGTCGTGGCAGAACATGGGGGCCTGTCCAAGCCGATCGCGGGTGTCTACGAGAAGCTGATCACCCATGGTTTGCGTGACGAGCTGGAGCGATTCACGGCCGCGGGGTGGAAGGCAATCGATGCCGAGGTCACGCCAGAGTCCACGCCCCATGTGCTGGCTCGCTACATCGGTGAAGCTGTCAGTCAGAGGCTTAGCGAGCTCCCGCCCGAAGACCGTGTGGCTGTCGCGAATCGCATCCTCGATTCCTTGGCCACAAGCGCCACCGACCCCAGCGAAGCCAAAGCCGTAAGCACGAGCACTATCGCCGAAGGCCCTCGACAGCTCCTTGCTCTCGCTCAGCAGGAGGCTCCAGGCGTCTACGCCCTCCGCCCCCTCACCCCCTTGTCCGAAACGTCGCTCATCACTAACTCTCCAGAAGACCTCAGTCTCGGCTCCGAGCTCAGGGCAGAGCTCGCTACGGCAGACCGCATTGACCTGCTCTGCGCGTTCGTGAAGTGGTATGGCATTCGCGTCCTCGAGGATTCACTGCGCGCCGCTAAGGAGCGGGGCGTGCCGATCCGTGTCATTACGACCACCTACATCGGCGCCACCGACCGCCACGCACTCGATCGCCTCGTTCGCGACTTCGGCGCTACGGTCAAGGTCAACTACGAGATCCGATCCACGCGACTGCACGCCAAGGCCTGGCTCTTCAGGCGTCACACGGGCTTCGACACGGCGTACGTCGGCAGCTCCAACCTCTCGAAGGCCGCACTCCTAGATGGCTTGGAGTGGAACGTCCGCCTGTCCTCCATCGCTACACCGGCGGTGCTGAACAAGTTCGAGGCGACCTTCGACGCGTATTGGAATGACTCCGCGTTCGAGACATACGACCCCGATCACCACACCGAGCGCCTCGACCATGCTCTGGCTCAGGCAAGCGGTACCACCTCCACCACTGATCTGAAGATCAGCCTCTCTGGGCTGGAGGTACGCCCCTTCCCCTATCAACAGGACATGCTGGAGCGCCTACGGGTAGAGCGCGAGCTCCGAGGACGCAATCGCAACCTGTTGGTCGCAGCAACCGGTACCGGCAAGACCGTCATGGCGGCCGTGGACTACCGAAGCCTGGCCAAGAGCTTCGATAACCGTCGACCAAAGCTGCTGTTCGTCGCACACCGCAAAGAGATTCTCAAGCAGTCTCTCCGGACATACCGGGAGGTGTTGGATGATGCCTCATTCGGCGAGTTGCTCTATGGCGGCGAGGACCCGCAGACATGGGACCACGTGTTTGCCAGCGTCCAGTCACTCAACGTCCAACGGCTTGAAGAACTGGCTCCCGACCACTTCGACATCATCGTGATCGACGAGTTCCACCACGCCACGGCCACCACCTACCGTCGCGTTATCGATCACTTCAAGCCCAAGGAGCTTCTCGGCCTGACCGCTACCCCCGAGCGGATGGACGGGCTCAATGTGCAGGACGAGTTCTTCGAGGGCCGCATCGCAGCCGAGATGCGGCTCTGGGAAGCCCTTGAGAACGACCTGCTCTGCCCCTTCCACTACTTCGGCATCCCCGATGGCACAGACCTGACGAACCTCACCTGGCAGCGGGGCGCGTACGCAGACCAGGACCTCGGCAACCTCTACACGGGCAATGAGGCACGTGCCCGTATCGTCGTCAAGCAGATCCGAGACAAGGTCTCCCAGCCCGGAGCCATGCGTGCACTGGGCTTCTGCGTGGACAAGAAGCACGCCCGCTTCATGGCGGACTTCTTCCGAAAGGCGGGATTTCAAGCAACCGCGCTCACCAGCGACTCACCTGCTGCAGCACGCGCTCAAGCTCTCGCTGATCTACGACAGGGGAAGCTGCAAGTCATCTTCTCCGTGGATCTCTTCAACGAAGGCCTCGACATCCCCGATGTCGACACCCTTCTGCTCCTGCGCCCCACCAACAGCGCCACGGTCTTCCTCCAGCAGCTAGGCCGTGGACTGCGACGTACCGAGATGAAGCCCGTACTCACTGTCCTCGATTTCATCGGACAGCACCGGGCAGAGTTCCGCTTCGAAGAGCAGTTTCGAGCTCTGACGAACCTCTCCAGGAACCGGCTCGTCGATCACATCGAGCACGACTTCCCGCTCCTTCCATCGGGATGCCAGATCATCCTGGAAGGCAAGGCCAAGAACTTGGTGCTGGACAACATCCGCACGCAACTGAGCGCTACCGTCAAGACCCTGGTCAACGAAGTCAAGGCCTATGAGACGCCACAGCTAGCGGACTACCTGCGGGAGAGCCGCAGGGAGATCAAGGAGTTGTACAAGAGCGACAACTCCTGGACGACCATCCTGCGCCGAGCCGGCCTGCTCAAAGCTGCTGCTCCTACTGGTGAATCGGCACTCCTCAAACGCGTCCACGCTTTCCTGCACGTCGATGACCCTGCCCGAGCCAACGCGTACCTCCGTCTCCTCGCCGACGAAGTACCTCCCTACGACGAGTTGGACCCCGCAGACCAGGCCTATGCCCGCATGCTCTTCTTCAACTTGTGGGACAACGCAGGTGGTTTCACCAGCTTCCAGCAAGGCCTCGACGCGCTCCGCGACCAACCGGTCCTGCGTGACGAGCTCCGCCAGGTCCTGTCCTACGTCATCGAGCAGGCGGACCACTTCCCGATCCCCTTGTCGGGCAGCCACAGCCAGCTCCCGCTAAGGGTCCATTGCTCCTATAACCGCTCTGAGATTCTGGCCGCCCTCGGCGTAGCACGCTTCGGCGGCCAGATGCCCAGGTCCTTCGCACAGGGCGTCCAGTGGGTCGAGGAACTCCAGACAGACGCCCTTCTGATCACTCTGGAGAAGAACGAGAAAGACTTCTCCCCTACTGTCCGGTACAGGGACTACGCGCTGAGCCCGACGCTCTTCCACTGGGAGTCCCAGAACTCCACGGCCGGAAGCTCTCCAACAGGACAGCGCTACCAGCATCACGCCGAGCGGGGCAGCCACGTCCTGCTCTTCATGCGTCGCTACAAGAACACCGACATCGGTAAGTCTCAGCCTTGGATGCTTCTCGGGCCTGCCACCTACGAAGGCCATGCTGGCAGCAAGCCGATGGCGATCACGTGGCGCATGGAGCATGACTTGCCAGCCGACGTTTGGTCGTATGCAGCCATCAACGCAGGCTAGTTGGCCACGTTCGATGTCAGAGTGATCAGCTAACGTCAGAGCATGGACTTAGCTTCGATCAAGCCCGGGCTGATGACCACACGCGCAGCCATGAAGAAGCTGTTCGGCGGAGGGACGCAGGGAGGGATCATCCCCTCTGACACCACCCCGAACATCCTCATCTACGTAGATCACGACAGCGGCAAGAAGTACGGCTACGAGGATGGCTGGCTAGAGGAAGAGGACGAACGAGGGCCGGTGTTCGAGTACACCGGCCAGGGCACCCGCGGAGAGCAAACGTTTCTGGGGCTGAACGGCTCCCGCAACGCAGCCGTCTTGTGTCACGCAGACAGCGGAAAGTCACTGCGAGTCTTCATGGCAGCAGGGAAAGTCACCGATCCAACATCTTCCGCTAAGCAACAACGGTACGTAGGCGAATTCGAGCTGGATGTAGAGCTGCCCTACACAGTGCGTGAGGCACATGACGAGAACGGCGAGCGCCGTCGCATCATCGTCTTCCGCCTACGCCCTAGGGGAGACTCTGAGCGCCTCACCCAGGATGTCATCAGTCGCGCGAAAGAAACCGACACCCACAGGGTTTCCGCCACTGTAGTCGCCTGCAAGATGGTGGAGCCGAAGAAGAAGCGCGCGTCAGAGAGCAGGCGGGCTGCACAACCGAGCCTCATAGCCGATCTACGCCAATCAGCGTTGCGAGAGCAGTACCTCGAGGAGCTCATAAAACGTGAGCACGAAGTCTTCGCGTACCAAATAAAGATCTCGGGTACGACCAAGACCCTCAAGACCGACCTATACGACGCCACGATGCATGAACTGTATGCAATCAGGGGCGCCAGCAGTCGGGAAGAGGTGCGTATGGCCATAGGTCAACTGAGGGACCTTGTACGGCACATCAAGCCGCGGGACCCCAAAATGACCGTGCTGCTTCCGGAGAAGCCGCAGGATGACTTGCTGAATCTGCTTCACGCAGAGGGAATCGACCTCGTCTACGAAGACGCCGATGGCTACACAAGATGCGCGATCAAGTAGCCGCACCTTGCAAACCTCTTTGGAGTAATCATGGCAGAGTCGCCAGAGCATGCCTTCCTGTCAGACACGGCCCTCCAGATCATGGACAGCGCCTCGAACTCAACGCTGTTTGGCTATACAGAAGGCCAGCGCAAGCGCTTTGACTTCTCCTGCGACTTAAAGAAGGACTGGTCAAAGGTGGTTGCGGGGCAAACACTCTGGAAGCACGACGGGGACGGAATCGACAAGGACCTCAGAACGCTTCTCCACGAGCAGGACATCGCCGCGGCGGTATACATCGCTCGACACCAGAGCCGCAGCCGTGCGCGCCTCGCCGAGGTAACACAGGACTACCTCCGCACCATGCCCGGGAGCCTCTCTCGCCTGCGCGTCTTCTGGGTGCCGGCGGACTTCGACGCCGACGATGATAAGTCCCGCACCACCGTGCACAACCTCTTGAAGGAGGAGATCACCAAAGATCTCCTCCTCCAAGTAGCCCTGGGAGGAATCGCTCCCCCGGATGTGACCCGTTTCGCGTCCTCAAGGCGCCCCGGCCTCCCGCTCAGGATCCTGTCGCACGTCAAGGAGCAGGGATATCGCAACCATCGAAACATAGCCAAGGCTCTGGACGTCAACCTGAGCGCTCTCCAATTCGAAACAGAGCGACTCTTCATCATAGGATTTCTGTCGAGCGACAGCCCGCAAGGGGGCCTGTACAGCGTAACGGAGAGCGGAAATGCGATGCTCGATATCTGCTCGCGTCTCCGCGACTACCTCCACGGGAACCTCGGCGACGGAAACAAGAATGAAGATTTCGAGCACATATGCAAGCTGCTGGGTATCGATTACCCATCGATACCCAAAACGGCGCCCCTGCTAGTCGGTGACGATGACCGCGATATACAGGACCCCTCAGCACTGCTTCTGCAGCACGTGGCCCAAGCCGACGCAGACGGTTCCGTCGAGTGGCCCGAACCCTACTTCGCTTTACCTTCGAGTTCCGATATATCCACTTCCGAGTGAGCCTGACCCGTTCAGCTAGGGCAGCCCTTGGATAGTCTTTCCACATGATTCGCGCAGTGGTCTTCGACGTAGGTGAGTGCCTCGTGGACGAGACCCGGGAGTACGGCACTTGGGCCGACTGGCTGGGCGTTCCGCGGCACACGTTCCATCCGATGTTCGGGGGCGTGATCGCCCAGGGCCGGGACTACCGGGAGACGTTCCAGGCGTTCCGGCCCGGGTGCGATCTCTACGAGGAGCGGGAGAAGCGGGCTGCTGCCGGGCAGCCGGAGAACTTCGGGGAAGACGATCTGTATGAGGACGTCCGGCCAGCTCTGGGGCAGCTCCGGGCCGACGGGCTGTGGCTCGGCATCGCCGGGAATCAGACCGTACGGGCCGGGGGGATCCTGCGGGAGCTGTTCTCCGACGACGTCGACCTGACCGGTACGTCCGACGACTGGGGCGCCAGCAAGCCCGACCCCGAGTTCTTCAAGCGGGTCGCCGAAGCGGTGCCCTTCGACGTCGGCGAGATTCTGTACGTCGGTGATCGGTGCGACAACGACATCCGGCCCGCCATGCAGGCAGGTATGCCCACAGCGCTTGTACATCGCGGGCCGTGGGCCACCATTCAGTGGGACAGCACCGAGGCCAGGGAGTTGCCGACCTTCCGCGTCGAAGGGCTGCTGGAACTGAGTGACCGAGTGCGCGCGTTCAACGCCTCAGCACACTGAGTGTCGTAGACCAGTCGTACAGGCGGTCGTCGAGGTCGCGAACGCAGGTTGAGGACCGGGTGCCGGCCGACAAGGCGTACGGCTCCCCCAGTAGCCGGGCCTACCTGCGAAGACGCGGTATCAGGGCGACCATCCCGGTCGCCGCGGCCCGGGGTCCGCAACCGCCAGAGACTCGGGTTCCGAGACGGACGGCCGCCGACGATCGACAAGGCGGACTCCAAGCAGAGGCACACGGCCGAATGCAGGATCAACCGGCTCAAGCGCCGCCGGCATGGAGTGTGGCCCGCCATGCTGCCCAGAGGACAGCCATGCCTGTGATTCCTCAGGACTCTTGGCGCAGGGCAACATGCTCGGCCTCGAAGCGCATCTGCGCTCGGTCGAGCATGTCGTCCGCGTCTCGGCCGTGAGCTCGGAACCAGTGAAGGAAGTCGGTGATCGCCGCAATCGCCGTGTCCTCCGCCACAGCCGAGGTCAGCCTGCGCGTCCCTACTCCGAGTGGCGCCTGCGCGGTGGCGTAAGAAACGAGGAGGGCCTCGGCCCGCGCCACACCGGGAGTTCCCACGTGACCGCTGGGCCCGGTCAGCTTTGTGGCCAACTCGCACCACGTGACCTTCCGATCCGGGCCCAGCGACACACCCCAGCGATCGGCAACGGCGTCTACCAGTGCCATGCCCCGCCCCTCCTCGGCGTCTGTGCTCGCCTCGCGGAGGACAGGCAGCGCGCGCGTATCGGGATCATGCACCTCGATGCGCAGGTGCGTGCCTTTCATGGAGACTGCCAGCGTCGCGGGGGTGCCGGTGCCGACGTGGGTGATGACGTTGGCCACCAACTCGCTGACGCACAGTTGGGCTTCGTCGACAACGTCATGCAGCCCCCACATCCCCAGTTGCAGCCGCAAGATCCGGCGCAGGGCAGCCACCTCCACGGGCTCGGCTGTGAAGGCGAGCTCCCACGGCTTGCGCGACATACACGCTCCCTGGCTCACGTGGACCCCTCTCGTCGCAGTGGACGCCGCATCAGCAGCGCAGCGTCACGAATGCTCACGTTGAGTTGCTTCGGTGACAAGAGTGCTGGGAACACATCCCGTCGTGCAATGTGCACGGCGGGATTCCCACTTCCGTGTGATTGGCAAGCACACCCCTTGGCGGAAGACTGAACGCCCGCTATTTGGAAGAAGGTTGGGATGGCCGGTTCACCGACGGCACGTCGTCGCCGTCTCTCGATCGAGCTGAAGAAGCTCCGCGAGACGAGCACACTCACCTGCGCCCAGGTCGGTGCGGCTCTGGACTGGAGCGGCTCCAAGGTCAACCGGATGGAAACGGGCAGCGGCCGCATCCAGCCGTCGGACATCGACGCCCTGTGTCGCTTCTACGGCACGAGTGACGAGCTGCGCGACTTCCTCAAGTCACTGGCCCGGCAGGCGAAAGTGCGCGGCTGGTGGCAGACCCACGGTGCCGGCGTCCCCGAGTGGTTCAACATCTACATCGGCCTCGAGCAGGACGCCTCCACCTTCCGCCAGTACCAGTGCGAGCTCGTGCCCGGCCTCATGCAGACCGAGGTGTACGCGTCCGAGCTTCACAAGACTGGCGCCCACATGTCCGCGGAGGACATCACCCAGGCGGTACAGGTGCGCATGGAACGCCAAGCCATGCTGCGGCGACCGGATGCCCCCGACGCCTGGTTCATCGTGAACGAGGGCGCGTTGCGTCACGTCATCGGGGACCGCGCATTGATGCGAGAGCAGATGGAACGCGTCCTGGAGGCGGCCGATCTGCCGACCGTGACCTTGCAGGTCCTTCCGTTCGACTCAGGGACCTATCCGGCCACCGGTTCGTTCACGATGCTGGGCTTCCCCGCCCCAGAAGATCCGGACCTCGTGTATCGGGACGGCATCACTGATGCCATGTACCTGGAGGGCGAGCATCATGTCCGTGAGTACACGAGGGCGTTCGACGGCTTGCGGGCCGCAGCCTTGAGTCCTCAGCGCTCGAACCTGTTGATCGAGTCGATCTTGAAGGATTACGCAAGGTGACAATAGAAGGATCCTGCGGAAGCAGCCGTCCGATGTGGTTCACGTCGTCCTACAGCAACGGTGCCGGAGGCGAGTGCGTCGAGTGCGCGTTCACAGACGGCGGCGCTGTCGTCCGCGACTCGAAGATTGTGCGGTCGCATGTGATTGCGGTGGGGAACGATGCTTGGCGTTCCTTCGTCCAGACCGTGAAGCACGGTGGTACGGCAGGCTGAGCGCGCGGGCGGCTGTAGCCCGCCTCGTGGGTGTAGGCAGGTGCGGAATCTGGCCTCCCTGCTTCGTCCCGCGGTCTAATGCCGTGCCATGGACGCAGGAGTGGCAGCTGTCATCGGCGCAGCGATCGGCACCCTTGGGGGTGTTGGGGGCGGGTTGGTCACGGCCATGAGCCAGGGGTTCCAGCAGCGACGGCAGCGGCAGATCGACCGGGAACACAACCTGGAACAGGCTCGCCGCAACGCCTACAGCACGTGCATCAGCACCTCGAAGCAAGTGTCCGCGGCTTGGTGGAAGTTAGCGGCGAGTCTGCGCGTCGACGGCAGCACGGAGGAACAGTGGCGTGATCCCGCGGCCGGCGCCCATGCGGCATGGGCTCCCTTCAGTTCCGCGGTGGCTGAAGTCACGGTCGTAGGGCCCACATTTGTGGCTGACGCGGCTGATGTTCTGCGACGCGCGATGTACGACTTGGACATGGCCGGGACGGCTTGGCATGAGGCTGCGCTCCAAGCCGGCGCAGGCCGCCTGGAAGCGTTCGACGTGCGGTACATGCAGGCAGTTGAAGCGAAGCGCGCACCGGGAAGCGCCTTTCAGGCGGCGGCACGCAGGGCGTTGCTCGCGGAGAACTAGTGCTGTGACCGGGAAGGTTCGCCGGGTTGGCGATTGGAGCGGTTGGATGAGCGGTGACGTCCGTTTCGACCGCTGGAGGTGTGGTGGCTGAGCCTGTGCGGGTGAGCAGACTGACCGACCAGGAGGGGCAGAAGCTGCGGTAGATCGTGCGCCGGGGATTCACGTCGCTGTGGCCGAGGCCGTCCGGGGCGGCCTCGCAGCCCGCCTGCGCATCGTTCGGCCGCTCTGCCCCCACCACCGCACCGGCGCCCACCTAAAGGCGGTCTCGGACCGGGCGGTGTGGTGGTGCACGCCCAGGGCCCCTGCGAACGCACCGGTGTGCTGACGGCCGCCCGGCGGATCCGTACGGGCCTCAGGACATGCTGCCCCGGCACACCGTTCCCGTGGCTGGGGTGCGGCCCGTGCGGAGGTACTGGTTGACGGCCTCCGTGACGCAGCGGTTCTGCGGGTATGTGCCGTGGCCCTCCTCCTCGGCCGTCAGGAGCACGCCGACACCGTCGCCCAGGGCGCGGGCCATGTTGCGGGCGCCGGGATACGGAGTGGTCGGGTCGCCGGTGCCGCCAACCGCCAGGACGGGGGCCGCGCCGTCGGCATTCACCTGGGGCGTGACGCGCTCGCCGTCGAACGGCCAGTCGTAACAGAGGTAGACGCCGGTGGACCAGGCCGCGCCGAAGACGGGCGAGGCGGCCTTGACGCGGGCCTCGTCCCGGTCGAGGCGTTCGAAGCCGGGGCGCAGGCTGGAGTCCGCGCAGGTGATCGCAGTCTGGGCGACGCGGCTGCTGTCGGGCGGGGCCGCCGCGCGGTCGGCGGAACCCATGTCGGCCGCGCCGTTGCTCAGCGGACCGCCGTCGTTGTCGTCGATCAGCGCGGTGAGGGCCTTGGCGAGCGGCGACCAGCCGTCCGTGCCGAGGACGAGATGGTCGCTGACGCTGTGCGCGAGGTCGTCGGCGTCCAGGTTCCTTCCACCGCCGGCCGGGGCGGGCTTCTTCTCCAGGCGGTCGGCCAGGCGCGCCATGCGTCGCGCGGCCTCCTCGGGCCCATCGCCGGTCGGGCAGTGGCGGATACGGGCCGCGCAGTGCGCAGCGAACCGGTCGAACGCCGCCTGGACCGCCTTGACCTGCGACACCTGCTCCTCGCTGAGGTCCTCGGTCGGATCGACGGGCGCTTCGAGGACGAGCCGCCCGACGTGTGACGGGTACAGGTGGGCGTAGACCGCGCCGAGCGCCGTTCCGTACGAGACCCCGAAGTAGTGCAGCCGCTCGTCGCCGAGGAGGTAGCGCATCAGGTCGAGGTCGCGCGCGGTGTGCGAGGTGCCGATGTACGGGAGGAGCGCCCCGGAGTGCTCGGCGCAGGCGTCGGCCCCGTCGTAGCCGGTGTCGTCCGCGGTTTTCCCGCAGCGCACGGGGATGGTCGCGCCAACGCCGCGCGGGTCGAAGGAGACCAGGTCGTAGCGGTCGAGGAGCGGCTTGTACTGGTTGAGTCGTTCGGGCAATCCGCTCACGCCGGACACGCCGGGGCCACCGAAGTTGAGGACGAGCGAGCCGATGCGCCGGGCGTTCGAGCCGGTGGCCTTGCGGCGGATCAGGGCGACGTCAATCGTCCTGCCATCTGGTTTCCGGTAGTCAAGGGGGGTCTTCATTACGGCGCAGTCGTAGCCAGTGCGCGCGGTGGGCGGCGAGGTGCAGCGGGACCAGTGGAGGTGCTGGCCGGTGGTGAGCACGGTGGGCAGACCGGCGGGCGGGTTGTTCGCGGTGAACTCCGTACGCGGCTCCGCACTCCGGCCGGGAACATCGTGCTGGAGCCAGGCGCCGACAGCCCCGATCGCGACGAGGACGACCACGGCAATAATCCGCGCACCGACCGAAAGGCCCGTGCTGCGGCTTCGTATCGGATGTGCGTCACTCATCGAAATCCCCGCGCTCTCGCCCCTGGACGCCCGCCCCGTGCCCGCTTGCCCGTGTCCGTGGTCGTCCGATCGTCGAATGAGTGCAGAGTACAAGCCGTCTCCGACGGCAACTCAGCTCCTGGCGTCACGGATCCCCAACCCGGTGAACGTATGCGGTCACACCACTAGATGCTGTCTCTTCGTAGCGCCTCGGACTGCTGGTTGGCCAAGAGGTGCTCACGGCCGCCCGGTTCTCCCGAGGTTGGCGGTTCCGGGGCGAGTGTCAAGAGCGCCCCTCGGGCGTCGGCTGTCGCCGATTGCGCTTCGCTTCACCTGTTTCTTGCGAGGAGGCCCCGGCGTTCACGCCGGGGAGGAATCGCATTCGGGGTGTCGCGACGCGGAGCGTCGCCGCGTCCGGTTATGGGTGCGGAGCGCCTGTAGCGCTGCTGACAGCGCCGGGGTGATGCGAACACGTGTGCCTGTGATCGCCGGTCGGGGTGATGACTGCGGAATCCAGGCACGCGCGTACGGCGGTCGTACGTATGGCCCTTCGGTGGGTTGGGGATGGCGCTGTGTCCCGGTCGGGGCTGTGAGGGGGTGAGATGGCGCAGGTGGAGGCGGTTGCGAGGGTCGGGCATGCCCGATACACCTACCGGCTGCGCGTGTCGTCCATCGCAGGCACCGCGCTGGTGGCGGAGTGGGATCGGTGCCGTTGGGTGTGGAACGAGTGCGTGGCCAAGTCCAGGGCCGTACACCTGCACAACAAGTCGACCGGGCAGAAGGCCACGTGCGGTCCGGCTCAGCTGGATCGGATGCCGACCGAGGCCCGCGCCCGTACGCCGTGGCTGCGTGAGGGCTCGTCGGTTGTCCAGCAGCAGGTCATCCGTGACGTCGGCCGTGCCCGCGCGAAGGCGCACAAGGACATCACCGAGCGCCTGCCGGTGCGGCAGCGGGCCGGGATGCCGAAGTGGAAGACCAAACGCGAGGCGCTGCCGACCCTCAACTACACCCAGCGCGGCTTCCGGATGAAGGACGGCCGGCTGTACCTGGCGGGCGGAATCGTGGTGGGGGTGGTGTGGTCGCGGGAGTTGCCGACTGAGCCGTCCTCGGTGCGCGTGTACCAGGACAGCCTCGTGTTGCTCCGAGACCGTCGGAGTCGGTCAGGAGCGTGCCTTCCGCGCACATGGACAGGAGCGGGGAGCGGCGGTTGGCCGTTTCGCGGTCCGCGAAGGTGTGCCAGGCCGTGTCGGTGTGCACGAACAGCTCCACCGGCCAGCCTCGGTACGTGAGGCTCTCGCGGTACGGGGCGGGCGGGCCGGGCAGCAGTACGACGATGTCCAGGTCGGACGTGGGGGTGCGGCGGTCGGTCAGTACGCTGCCGGCCAGGAAGGCGGCTCTCGCCTCGGGGAAGCGGTCCCGTACCAGCTCCCGGGCGGTCTCTGTGGGGTCGTTCATCGTCTCAGTCCGGTGTTCCTGTTGCTGCCCGGTCGTTTCGGGTCCAGCCGGACGCCGTCAGTACGTCGCGCGCGATGTCGACGATCCGGCGCCCGTCGGTCCGTACTCGTACCGTGTCGGCCGGGGCCCGCTCCTCCAGCAGGCGGGCCTTGCGGGCGCTGTTCCGGAGTTCCTTGTCCAGTTCCGAGCCCAGCTCCCGGCCCGTAAGGCGTTGGTGGGTCGTGGTGTCGGTGGCGGTGAGGAGGACTCGGGTGATGCGGACGTCCGGGCCCAGGGCTCGGTGGAAGGTGGGGGCCGTGTCGGGAAGGATGCTGAGGGTGTTGGTGTAGATCAGGCGGTGGCAGCCGAGTCGGGCGTAGTTCGTCCAGATGGCTTTGAGGTTGCGCTCTGTGATCGCCGAGAGGTGCGGGTCATGCTCTGGGGGCGGATAGAGCTGGCCCATGAAGTCGCCCTCGATGATGGCGTGGGAGATGTCGGCGGCGCGGAGTTGTGCTGCCGCCTCCCACGCCACCGTCGTTTTTCCTACGCCGGCCCGGCCTCCTATGAGGAGGACCGAGGGAAGGGCGGCGGGTGTGTTCGCGGTGCGGGCTTGGTCCATGAGGGGAGCGTGGCAGTGCTCCGGCTCGGGGTGCGATCGGATTTCTGCGGGGTGGGGGCGTATCGAGCCGTGGAGGCGGGGCGCGCTCTCTCGTCAGGGGGTGGGTTCGTCGTGCCGAAGGCTGCGGAACACCTCGGGGGTCGTCCAGCCCCGCAGGGTGGCGAGGATCGTCGATCTGAACGCGGCCTCTGCTGTGGGGGCGTCGAAGGCCCCGGCGAGTTCGAGTGTCACGAGCCCATGCAGCGTCACCCAGAGTGAGACGGCGATCGACGTCGCCTCGCCGTCGAGGACGGACTCTGTCACGGCCCGGTCGATCGCCTCGATGAGCGGCCGGACGGGGTCACCCGTACCGACCGTCTCAGAGGGCTCGAAGGACTGCACTCCGCCGAACAACACCGTGTACAGGTGACTGTGTTCGCGTCCCCATCGTCGGTAGGCGGTGGCCAGTGCGTAGATGTCGGCGAGGGGATCCTCGGAGGTCGGCACCGCCGTCACGGCCTGGAACAGGCTGGCGACGGCTCTGTCGCGGACCGCTCCGATCAGGCCTTTCTTGTCGCCGAACAGGGAGTACACCGCCGCCGTTGACGTCTCGGCGGCCGTGGCGACGGCGCGGACGGTGACCGACTCCTGCGGACGGGTGGCGAGCAGCTCGGTCGCGCACTCCACGAGTCGCGCTTGGACGGTCGCGTCGTTCGTTCTCGGCCTACCCATGACGAAGAGCCTACCTTCTTTGATAACGTCGTTTTGAAACAGTGTTTTGAAACTGCGGAGGTCCGTCGTGCCCACGTTCGCCATACG
Source organism: Streptomyces sp. NPDC056948 (assembly GCF_042674225.1). Lineage (NCBI taxonomy): Bacteria > Bacillati > Actinomycetota > Actinomycetes > Kitasatosporales > Streptomycetaceae > Streptomyces > Streptomyces sp. NPDC056948. The sequence goes on along the minus strand of NZ_JBHUQX010000068.1, from coordinate 9,410 downwards.
CCTTGCCCGCTCCACCGGACGCTTACTGCTGGCCCTGGCCGCCGTCGCGGCGCTGGTCACCGTCTTTCTCGTCACGATCGTCCTCACGGACGGGGCGGGCTCAGGGCTCGGCGCATGGCTGACGGCCCTTGGAATCGGGACTGCCGCCGCACTGTGGCGAGGTCGGCGCCGCACCCGGGCGGCGCGGCTCGCGCCGTTCCTACCGGTGGTTGTCGCGGCAGCGTTGACGGCGTCGGTCTGCGTCCCGACCGAGCCCACCGCACGGCGGTCCCCGCCCGCCCTGCCGTTCGTGGCCACGCAGCACTGGACCCTGGACACGGGCAGCCGGGTCGCGGTGTATCACTACCCGCCGGCGAAAGCGAAGACCGGCACCCGGCATCCCGTTCCGCTCGTCTATCTCAATGGCGGACCGGTTCGCGGCATCTCGGTTCAGGACCACCGGTTCCTGCAGCTCCTGGCGCGACGGGGCCACGACGTCTACGCCTACGAACAAGCCGGCGGCGGGCGCAGCGACCTGCTCCCCATGGACCAGTACTCGGTCTCCAGGTCGGTCCGCGACCTCGGCGCTTTCGTCGACCGCATGGACAAGGGCAAGGTCGACGTCCTCGGATTCTCCGCGGGCGGGGTCGTGCTCACCCGGGCCCTGGCGGACCCGCGTGTCGCCGCGCGTCTGCACCGGGCGATCGTCGCCGAGCCCGGCCCGATGGACGGACCGACCGCACGGATCGCCGGGCACAAGGGTCGGCCATCCGCGCGTGGCCTCGCGCCGGCGATGACCGGACCGCGTTCGACGCATGTCCCGCGGTACGCCGTCGCGTTCGGCCTCATGCGGCTCGGGCTCCTCACCCCCGACACCGGGCTGGTCGGGCAGGCCGAGGGGGACAACGCGTTCACCGCCGCCGACCTCGGCAGCGACACCGCGTCCGCCTACTGCGCGCGCGACGCGCACCGCATCCCGGTCGAGGACACCGCCGAGAACTTCTCCTTCAGCCCCGCCGCCAGCCTCCGCGTCCAGGAGACGGTCAGGGAGTCACCCTCCCTGGCCCCGCGGCTGAGGCGCTCCAAGACCCCCGCGATGCTGATGATCGCCGAGTGCTCCTCCCAGGTCCGTCAATGGGCGGCCGCCGTCCTTGCCGGTGATCCCGCCGTCCGGCGCACGCAGTTCATGCCTGGCGTCGGACACCACATGTGGAACGGCCTCGACGACAACAACGACCGAGCCGCCGCCGTCATCACCGCGTTCCTTCAGGACAAGCCCGCGCCCCTGCCGGACTACCCGACCCGTGACGGGATCCCCGCCTTCCTGCGCGACCACAAGTGAGTCGGCCGGGGTAGGCCCACCCACCCCGGCCGCCCGGGCGACCCGCCCGCCCGGGCCGCCCGCTAGCCCAGTTCGCCTCGTTCGACGCAGAACTCGTTGCCCTCCGGGTCCGCCATGACGACCCAGCCCTTGCCGTCGGAGCGGGTGTGGTCCGCGAGTTGGCGGGCACCGAGGGTGAGGGCTCGTTCGACCTCGGCGGCGCGGGTGCGGCCCGTGGGCTTGAGGTCGAAGTGGACACGGTTCTTGGTCGCCTTGCCCTCCTCCACCCGGATGAAGAGCAGGCCCGGGCCGTTCGGGTCCTCGACGAGTACCTCCGCGTCACCGGGTTCGTCGATGTCGGAGATCGGGTGGCCGAGCAGCTCGCTCCAGAAGCGGGCGAGTTCGTAGGGCTCCCCCGTGCAGTCGAAGGTGATGTGGCGGATGGTCGGGTGCAACGGTTCTCCCCCGTAAGTGTGTTCGCCGTCTATTCGCGCTCCGCAGGATGGCCGGGGCGGCGGAGACTGTCGAGCTATTTACCGTCGTCGGGGAGGTTTCCGTCGCCGCCGAGGTTGGCGACGATCCGGCGCAGGACGTTGACCGACGACGAATCGCCCTGACGGCGATTCGGCTTCCCCTGCCCCGCTCCGCGGGAACGGGCATTCACCCCGGCCCTGAAGGACCGAGCACCCTGCCCGAAAGCAAGGTGGAGCGGGTCCAGTTGCCGGGGTCGCCGGCCGCGTGGTTCAGGGTCCACCAGTGGGGCTGGGTGAGACCCTCGACCGCCAGTTGGGCGCGGAGGGCTCCCACCACCCTGCGGTAAGCCATGCCGGTCCATGCGCCGATGGGCTGGGCGGCCAGTTCCTCGTGGCTGTACTCCTTGAGGTCCTCGGTCTGTGTGCTCATGAGTGCCTTGCCCTCCGTTGGTCATCTGGTCGTCTGGACGCGACCAACGTAGGACCTCAATAAAACTTGAGGTCAAGGGAGAAGGTCCTGATCGCCTCGTAGAGGCGGTCCGGCTGGTCCAGGTGGACGTCGTGGGCCGCGTCCGGGATGCGGGTGAGGCGGGTGGCCGGGCGGCGGGTGAGCATGGTGGTGGGCTCGTCGGGGCGCATGGTGCCGTGTTCGCCCTGGACGAGGAGCGTCGGGCAGGTGAGCTGTGACCACTGGGGCCAGTAGGCGGTGGTGGCCAGTTCGGCGACCGACGAGATGAGCGTGGCCCGGTCGAAGGAGGGGTGCCAGCCGTCTTCTCGCTGCTCCAGGGTTCTCGTCCAGGCCTCATGGCCCAGGAAGGTCTCCGCGGCCTCCAACGACTGGAACGGCGTCGGCCAGCTCTCGAGCCAGGTCGCGATCTGTGCGGGGAGCTCCGGGTTCGGGCCCGCCGGGCCTGCCTCGACCAGGATCAGGAACTTCACCAGGTGGGGGTGGGAGGCGGCCAGCAGCATCGCCGTGTGGCCGCCGAGGGACTGTCCCAGCAGGGTGACGGGGGCCAGATCCAGTGCCTCGATCAGGGTCACGGCGTCCTGGACGTGGGCCGCGCGGGTCGTGGTCGCGGGGGTGCGGGTGCTGGCGCCGTGACCTCGGGCGTCGTACGTCACCACGCGGTGGCCGTCGGACAGGAGCCGGGCGGCGACCGCGTCCCACTCGCCCTGGTGACCGGCCAGGCCGTGCAGGAGGAGGAAGGGGGCGGCGGACTCCCGCTCGGGGCGGTGGTCGTGGTGCGCGATGCGGGTGCCGTCCGGGGTGGTGAGGGTGGTGGAGGTGGTGCGGACGGTCTTCAACTGGCCCTCCTTGAACGGCATGGGTCGGGCCAGCCTGTCCGTCCGCGGCGGTCGCCGCCAGTCGTTTGACGGGGGGGGAGGTGCCATCCCCGAGGGGCCGCGTCCGTGATTCGCACAGTCGGACGGTTACGTCACTCGTTCGTGAGTTACTCCGCTCTCACGGGCCGCGCGAGCGGATGCTCGAAGGGGCGGCGCGTGACCGGCGCTGCCCGGATGTTCATCGTCGGGTGGGGGATGACATGACGCAGGAAGCGGAACGATGCCGTGGCCTGGAGGGTCAGGCGGTGTTGTTGGCGGCCGGGCTGGCCGATCTCGCGGTGAGTACGGTGGGTTCGGCCGTGGGGACGGTACGGGGGCTGCTGCGCCGCTCGGACGCGGCGGAGCTGGCGGCGGAGGCCGAGCACGACCTCGTGGCGCGGGGGCGCCTGGCGCTCGACCGGTACGCGGCCGTGCCTCCGGCCCACTTGGAGATCCTCGCCCGGCACGCCCGGGTCCGGCACGCCCAGGCCCGGAAGGCCGCCGGTGGCGTCTGACCGGTGGGAGCCGGCCGCGTTCAAAGTCCGTGTCGACGAGGTGCTGCGCCGGTTCGTCGCCGAGGAGGCCGACGCCTTCGCGGCGATCGACCCGGTCCTCGCGAGCGTGGCCGAGAACCTGGAGGCGGCGGTGGCGGACGGCAAGCGGCTTCGGGCGGCCTTCTGCTACTGGGGGTGGCGTGCGGCGGGGCAGCCGGACAGTGACGCGCTGGTGCGGGCGGCGGCCTCCATGGAACTGGTGCACGCCGCCGCCGTGGTGCACGACGACCTCATCGACGACAGCCCGCTGCGGCACGGGCGGCCCACGACGCACGTGGCTCTGCGGGCTGCTGTCGGGAGCCGACCGGACGCCGACACAGCCGCCCGGTCGCTGGCGATGCTGGTGGGTGACCTGCTGATGGCGCTGGCCGGGCAGTTGTTCGCCACCAGCGGTCTGCCCGCCGCGTATCTCGTCCGGGCCCGACCGTTGTGGTCGCTGATGGCCCGCGAGCTGATCGCGGGCGAGTGCCTCGAGATCCTGCGGACCGGTGCCGGTCCGGACACCGCCGTCTCACTGAAGGTGATCCGGTACAAGACCGCCAAGTACACCGTCGAGCAACCCCTGCTCATCGGCGGCGTCCTGGCCGGAGCGGGCTCGCGCCTGCGCGAGGGCTACTCCGCGTACGGACTGCCGCTGGGCGAGGCGTTCCAGCTCCGGGACGACCTGCTCGGCCTGTTCGGGGACCCGGACCACACCGGCAAGGCCAACGCCGACGATGTGCGCGGCCGACGGCCCACGGCCCTGCTGGCGGAGACGTGGCGGCTGGCCGGCGAGGAGGAGCGGGAGTTGCTGCACGCCCTGCTGGGCCGGGACGACCTGGACTCGGAGGGTCTGGACACGCGGGAGCTGGACGCCGTGCGCGAGGTGATGTGCCGGCTGAAGGCGCCCGACCGTATCGAGGACATGATCAGCGCACGGGTCGAGGAGGCGCTCGACGCCCTCCACGGGCTGGATGTACCGACACCCTCCGCCGCCGCCCTGACCGCGCTCGCGCATTCGGCGGCGGTCCGCCTGTTCTGACGGGCCGTCGTACCGGGTCGGCGCATGCCTGTACCGGCCCGGGCGGCGACCGGTCTCCCGTCTGTCGTGGACACGAACCCGTGGATGACAAGGAGCCCTGCCATGACTTGTACCGAGGCATCGATGGACGCCCTGCGGCAGGCCGGTGACGAACTCGCCGACGCCACCGTCGCCACGCTTTTCGAGCGTGGGGAGGTGGGCAAGTTCAACACCCTGATGCGGTACGTCTCCACGGCCGGCGCTCCCCTGCCGGACGGGCTGCCCGACGTCGCCCGCGAGTACCTCGAGAGCACCCGCACCCCACCGGCCTGGGTGGACTGGGGGGAGATGGAGAAGGCCCGGCTCTTCTTCATCGACAACAACGTGCACATCTCCACCGCGCTGTCCTTCGCCTCCATGCCCGCCTGTTATCTCGTCCCGCATGTGGCGAAACTGCTGTCGGCCACCCACGGGCTGAAGTACCCCTCCAAGCGGATGGCGGAGACCGGGCAGTTCACGGTCTATCTGATGCAGCCCGACGCCTTCGAGGCCGGCGGTCGCTTCGTCCCCGCCGCCCAGAAGGTCCGCCTCCTGCACGCGTCCATCCGCCACCACCTCGCCCGCGAGAACCGCTGGGACACCGAGGTCCACGGGACGCCGATCTGCCAGGAGGACATGATCGGCGGGCAGATGTTCTTCTCCATGCTCGTCCTGGACAGCCTGCACCGCCTCGGCATCCACATGTCGCAGGAGGGCGCGGACGCCTACTACTACGCATGGCGCGTCGTCGGCGCGATGCTCGGCGTCGACCAGGACGCCGTGCCCCACACCCTTGACGAGGCCCGCCGGTTCCTCGACCTGTACATGGTCCGGCACATGGGGCCCTCCGAGGAGGGGACCCACCTGACCCGGCAGCTCATCGACCTCTACGAGGAGGTGGTGCCCGGCACCTTCTTCGACCCGATCGTGTCCGCCCTCATCCGCTACCTCGTCGGCGACACCTGCGCCGACTGGCTCCAGGTGCCGCGCACCTCGTGGGACACCGTCGTCAAGGCAGCGCCCCATCTCCTGGGCGTTCTGGAGACCATCGAGGACCACTCCCCGTTCGGCGCCTGGGCTTTGGACCGCCTCAGCCATCTCACCAGCGTCCTGGAGCTGTCCACCCTCACCCGCGGACGCGTCATGCACTACGCGATCCCCGAGCAGCTCAGGAAGGACTACGGCGTCTCCAGCGCGGTGCTCCGCACCAACCGGTGGGCCCCGCCGGCCCCCACGCTCTCCTGACGCAACCGGGCTTCGCCCGCTCGGGATCGGGTGCCGTGGAAGAGCCGCCGACCTGCGGAGCTAGCCTTGGGACCCGCACGAGTGCAGCAGGAGGCAGGTATGGCGAAGGTTCCCAGCGCGGTGGTCGCTGCGAGCGGGCTGGTCGGTGGGTACGGCGTGGCCCGTTGGACCAGGCAGCGGCCGCTCGGCGGGGCCGTGCTCGCGGTCGCAGGGGTGGCGGCCGCGCGGCAGTGGCGGCAGCAGGCCGGTGGGGTGGCCGCGGGGGCGCTGTCGGCCGCGTATGTCGCCGCCTTCGCCGGGTCTCATCCACTGGCCAAGAAGGTGGGCGCCTGGCCCGCCGTGTTCGGAGTGGCGGGGGCTGTCGCCGTGGCGTCCTGGGTCGTGGCCGACCGGCGCGACTGACCGCCCAGCAGCAGGTACAACAAAGAACCCGGCCCTGAATCCCAGGGCCGGGTTCTTGTGTGGAGCGCCGGGCAGGCCTTGCACCTGCATTTCCCCGCAGGAAGCGGGGCGTCTTTCCTTGGACCACCAACGCACGATCCTTCAGCCGGAATTCCGGCGACCGGATGCAGATCAACTGTACCGCAGTTTTTGTTATCGCCGTCACCGCCCGTCCGTCTCCTCACCGTCCCCCACAGGCACGCGACTTACGACGCTGAGGTACGACGACGTGACACGACAGATCAGCCGCCGGAGCATGTTGAAAGCAGCGGGTGCGGCAGGCGCCGGTATCGGCGCCGGCCTCGGTACGACCGCTCTCGCGACCCCGGCCTCCGCCGCCGACGCCCCCTTCGCCCACCCCGGCCTGCTGCACACCCGTACCGACCTGGACCGTATGGCGGCCAAGGTGAAGGCGGGCGCCAGGCCCTACGCGGCCAGGTTCGCCAAGCTCACCGCCAACCGGCACGCGCAGAGCGGCCGGCAGGCCAATCCGCAGGCCACCGTGTACCGGGGGTCGGGGTCGCCCCAGAACTACGCGGCCCTCTACAACGACATCCACGCCGCCTACCAGAACGCCCTGCGCTATCACGTCAGCGGCGAGGACGCGCACGCCGACACCGCCGTGGCGATCCTGAACGCCTGGTCGGGGAAGCTGACCTCGATCCAGGGCTCGGCCGACCGGTTCCTGGCCGCGGGGCTCTACGGCTATCAGTTCGCCAACGCCGCCGAACTCGTACGCGACCACGGTGACTTCGATCTCGGGCGGGCGCGGGAGCTGCTGTCGGACGTCTTCCTTCCGCTCAGCGACGACTTCCTGCGCCATCACAACAACGCCGTCGTCACCAACTACTGGCCCAACTGGGATCTGACGGCCCTCGCCTGTGTGCTCGCCACCGGGATCTTCTGCGATGACCGTGCCGTCGTGGAGCGGGCCGTGGAGTACTTCAAGCACGGGGAGGGGATGGGGTCGGTCCGGCATGCCATTCCCGTGGTGCACGACGACGGGCTCGCCGAGTGGGTGGAGGCCGGGCGCGACCAGGGGCATGCGCTGCTCGGCGTCGGGCTGATGGGCACGGTGTGCGAGATGGCGTGGAACCAGGGCATCGATCTGTACGGGTACGACGACAGCCGGTTCCTCAAGGGCGCGGAGTACGTGGCCAAGTGGAGCCTGGGCGGGGATGTGCCGTACACGGCCAACACGCGCAAGAAGGGGGCGATCGGTGGCTGGTCGGGGAGTGAGACCGCCACGGACGCCGCCGGCGTGGATCCGGCCATGACCCGTCCGATCTGGGCGATGATCGCCAACCACTACACCAAGCGGCGGGGGTTGTCGGCGTCGTATCTGACGCGTGCTGCCGCCAAGGCTGCGCCTGAGGGTGGGGGTGGGGATTACGGGCCCAACAGTGGGGGTTATGACCAGCTCGGGTTCGGGACGTTGGCGTTTACCCGGGGGCGGGTGTCGGCCGAGGGGGCGCGGCCGCAGGGGGCGGTGCGTGCGTCGGCTTCGCCCTCTGCGGGTGCGGCTTCGCCCTCTGCGGGTGCGGCTTCGCCCTCTGCGGGTGCGGGGCGGGATCTTGCTGCGACCGGGGTTGAAGGTGGGGTCGGGTGGGTTGCGGCGGCTGGTGTTGCGGCTGTCGGGGGTGGGGTGCTGATGCTTCGGCGGCGGGGTGGGGCCGGGTAGGTGCCGGGGCGTTGCGGGGGTGCTGCAGGGTGTTGCTGGGGGCGGGTGGGTGCGCAGCCCGGCGTAGCGGGGTGCCTCCCCCACTCTCGGCTGCGCTCGAGCGGGGGGACCCCCACCGCCCACCCGTGCCGCCCTGGGGGTACCTCCCAGGCCCTTAAGGCACTGGGGGAGGCACGATTGCCCGCAGCCGGGGGCTACTGGCTACGCCTTCTCCGCCGCCGCGGCCGTGAGCGGCTTGGCGATGTCCTCCAAGGACCGGCGTTCCGCCTTCACCGCGAGGATCGCCGCCGCCAGGCCCGCCAGGCACATCAGGGCCGCGCCGATCTGGAAGGCGAGGGCCGTGTCGGCGATCTTGCCCGTGCTGGTGAGGTCGGCGAAGAGGAGCGGGCCGCTGATGCCGCCGGCCGCCGTGCCGATGGCGTAGAAGAAGGCGATGGACATGGCGCGGGTCTCCATCGGGAAGACCTCCGACACCGTCAGGTAGGCACTGGACGCGCCCGCCGAGGCGAAGAAGAGGACCGCGCACCAGCACGCCGTCATGGTGGTCGCGTTCAGTGAGCCCTGGTCGAAGAGCCAGGCCGTGCCGAAGAGGAGCAGGCCGGAGAGCAGATAGGTGCCGGAGATCATGATCCGGCGGCCCACTGTGTCGAAGAGCTTGCCCAGGAGCAGCGGGCCGAAGAAGTTGCCGAGCGCGATGACCGCGAAGTAGTAGCCGGTGCTGCCGCTCGGGACGTCGAAGAACGTCGTCAGGATCGCGCCGAAGCCGAAGGTGATGGCGTTGTAGAGGAAGGCCTGGCCGATGAAGAGGGAGAAGCCGAGGATCGCGCGGCGGCGGTAGTCGGAGAAGACCGTGCGGCCGATCTCCAGGAAGGAGACGCTGCGGCGCTGGTGGATGGTGATCTCGCCCTCGGGGCGCGGCAGCGGCTCGTCCCGCTCCTCCTCGATCTTGCGTTCGATGGAGGAGACGATGCGTTCCGCCTCGTCGTCGCGGCCGTGGATCAGCAGCCAGCGGGGGCTCTCCGGGACGTGCCTGCGGACCAGCAGGATCACCAGGGCCAGGACCGCGCCGAGCGCGAAGGTCAGGCGCCAGCCGACGTTCGCCGCGAAGATGTCGGTGTCCAGCGCGACGATCGACAGCAGGGAGCCGCCGACCGCGCCCAGCCAGAAGCTGCCGTTGATCATCAGGTCGGTGCGGCCGCGGTACTCCTTGGGGATCAGCTCGTCGATCGCGGAGTTGATGGCCGCGTACTCGCCGCCGATGCCGAAGCCGGTGAGGAAGCGGAAGGTGAAGAACCACCAGGTGTCGAAGGAGATGGCGGTCAGGGCCGTCGCCGCCAGATACACCGCGAGGGTG
>NZ_JBHUQX010000067.1:0-28786 GCF_042674225.1 Streptomyces sp. NPDC056948 | reverse complement strand
AGGGGTGACGCCGAGGAGCGCGAGCGCGCTCCCGGCCTCGGTGCTCACCGCAGTTCAGGAGCTTCTCCATGGATGCCGAAGACATCAAGGACCCCCGTTCGGACCCGGTGAACGCCGGGCGGTGCGCCTGCGAGGCCAAGCGGGACGGGCCGTCCGTCGGGGCCGCGCCCACGGCGCCGGCCTTCGTCTACGCGATGGGACAGATCGATTTCCGGTTCCCGGACCTGGGGGTGGAGAGGGAACTCGCACAGAGCATCAGTCGTGCGGACACGGCCGGGATGACGGACCGTGAGGCGCTCAGCGAGGTGCTCAACCGGCCGGAGAACCGCTACTTGACGCGGCAGCTGTGCTACGTCCTGACGATCCAGGGCCTGGACACATACATCCTGGTCCCCCGGGACCCGGCCGACTTCGCGCTGCTGGCGAATGCCGTCCGGCCCTCGCACCAGTTGGACGCCGTCGACGTGGTCATCGGCGTACGGGGCGCGGTCGCGCCCGCGGGCCACTGCGGCGGGCTGCAACTGCCGGTGGTCACGGTCGACCAGCTCTATTCCGCCAGCATCCCTTATCTCGTGCAGTCCATCGACAGGCCCGCGTCCATGGACGAGGAGCCTTTCAACAGAACAGCGGAGGACTTGCTGAGGACCGTCATGAATGTCTCGGGAAACGTGGGCGTTTCGGACGAGGACCGCGCGCTGACCTACCTGATGGTCCGCTACTCAGCCATCTACCGGATGACGTTCGAACGTTTCATGGACGACTATTCGCTCACGTCGATCGACGTCCGGCGGTCCAGGCTGGGGGGCAACCGGCGGATCATGGACGTCATCTTCACCTTCGCCAGCCGTACGACGGACGAGGTGGAGAAGTACTCCGTCCCGGTCGACGTGTCTTTCCTGTTCCCGTCCCGCAACGGCCCGCTGGGACGCTTCTTCGACCACGGCTGAGGAGGTTGCGGTGAATCAGACAATCCCGGGTTTCCACAATCTGCCGGAGTGCGGAACGGTTCCGCCGTCCGGCTGGGCGTACAGCTTCTGCCCGAGGGAGTGCTACAGCGACTGCTGGATGCAGTGCCAGGACACGTGGAACCCCTCACGGTGTATGGAGCCCTGCGAGGAGGAATGCATGAACGCGTGCCTCTTCGTGCCGTGTTGCACGACGGATTCGAGATGTGACGACGGGTGGACGGAGGTGCGCGAGTCCTGCCAGCTCAGCTACTACGGAGGCATGCAGATCTCGTCGTGGGTCAATACCGGGAACAAGTGTCCCGGGTGAGGCTCATTCTCCGGCGGCCGACGTCATATCGTGAACGTGTCGAGGTAGGACACGCGCCGGATCAGGCCCCGCACACCGCTCCGGATCTCCTCGATCTCCTGGACCAGTACGCGCTGTGGACGCGTCGGGGGCTCGACCGGCAGGGTCAACTTCCCGCTCCAGGTGCCGATGGGCCCGGTCACCGACTCGAGGGACAGCGTCGCCATGGCGGACGAGACCCCCACGGTTGACCACTGGGCGGGGTCGTCGATCGAGCTGAGACCTCTCACCTGCACTCCGGCGGTCATCCGCGTGGACATGCCGGCCGCGCCCGCCGGCGGCGCTGGCCCGGTGACCGTGACGGTCGCTTCCCTTCCGACGACGCGCAACGACGCCTGACGCCGAGCGGGGAGCTGGACGAAGCCCGCGTCGACTCCGGCGGAGAGCCTCAGGTCCTGGGGGGAGAGCAGGGCGTGCCGTTGCAGACGAGCCACCCGGAGCCGTACGAACGGCTGGTAGACGTTCTGGGCCTGGAACCGTACGTCCGCGTACCAGAGCTGACGTCGCTTGTCGTACCTCACGGGGTACCCCATCGCGTGGCCTTGGGGCACCGTCTCGTCGGCTGCGCCGAGCAGGTCGGCCGGCCGGGGATAGCCGATCAGCGGCGCGGAGCCCGGCTGGCGGATCGGGTCACGGCCCCACGTGGTGGCCCATTTCTCGGACGCTGCGTCGGGTTGCTCGCTCGGCCCGAGGACGCGGACCGCCAGCATCTCGCCCTCTCCCGAGGCGTACCAGGGCCGTTGCAGATAGACCCGGACCACGCCGTCGAGCCGCGTGCTGGTCGGTGTCGTGCCGGCCGTTCCGCGCTCCCACTGGAAGGCGGGAACCACCGAGTGCACCGCTGGCGCCGGCGGCCGGACGGTCGCTGGAACGTGGTGGGTGACGGTGGCCCCGGCCCGTGTAACCGGAGGCGTGGTGAAGCTGACCAGGACCTCGGCGCCGTCCGGTATGCCGCTGCGTTCGAGACGGGCGACGGTGCCTTGTTTGTCGTTCACGTCGAAGTCACGGCCGAAGGTGTACGTGGGGCCGGGGTCGGCGGGGGCACCGGAAGACGTGACCGTGGCAACGGAGGCCCGTACGACGACCGTCCCTGGGACGAACGCGGCTGCCACCGTCACCGGGCTGGTGCCCGCGAGCCTCACCTTGCGCGTCTCGGTGAAGTACGAGACGAACCGGGACACGCCCACGGGGGTGAAGCGCATCGTGCGATGGCGAGAGTCGCCGAGGTCGTGATCGGCTCTGAACGGCACCGTCGCGGTGCCGGCGCGGACCGCGGGATCGTCCTCGTCGTACGTCACGGGGCGGTGGGCGCGGTCGGAGTGCACCTCCTCGTCACCCTGGCTCAGGATCGCCCGGCCGGGCGGCTCGTCCGGTCCGGCCTGCGTCGGATCGTCGACGAACTCGGTCCATTCCGCCACCGTGTGCACCGACAGGGTGGACGCGTCGTGGAGGCTCATCGCGGGGTCGTTCAGGACGTAGGCGGTGTCGCCGGGGCCGCGCTCGACGCTCGCCCTCCCGAACTCCGGACCGACTACGGGACAGCGAACCGCGTGGACCAGCCGGAGCTCCGTCGTGGGCGTCAACTGGGTGAGCAGTCCGGCGGCGATCCGTGCGCGTGCCCCTTCGAGATCGTCGTTCGGGCTGTCGGCGGATTCGACGTACCACCGCCAGAGTGCCATCAGGTCCTCGTCGCCCCGGTTCAGCATGCTGCTGAGCAGGGTGGTGAGGGTAGCGGACGGGGGCAGCGTCACGCGGATCACCCGCGCAGTGGTGTCGACGACGGGGATCTGCGGTGCGCCTCCGATGGTGCCGGGCACCACGACGAGGCGCAGCGGCAGGCGTTCGTGCCATCCGCTGCCCTGGGGCCAGGGGGCGAGCAACTCCGGCATCCCCGGCAGGCCGTGCAGCGCCGCTCCCCTCGACAGGGGGTCGGGGGCCCACGGCAGCTGCATGGTGTCGGCGTCCTTGTACGGCGTGCCGCCGGCGCCCGGGTCCGGCACCCCCTCCACCACTCCGGAGTCGAGGCGGCCGAGGAGCGCGTGCACCGCCGGGTCGAGTCGGTGTTCGCCGGCCACATCGAGTACGCCGTGGCGTTCGAGCAGTTGCACGGACGCTTTGGGAGCCAGCAGGTGCCTGTCGCAGCTGGGGCCGGCCACGGGGGCGGCCGCATCGGAGTTGTCCGTACGGACCACGAGCACCCTCACCGACTCCCCCGGGGTGACCGCGCGCCGGGGCACGAGCACGGGTGCGGGCACAGGGTCGTAGCGCGAGTAGCGCAGCCGTGGACTGGCAGGTTCGCCCGGTGTCGGCCGTGCCGTGAAGGGCACACTGCGGCCCGCGAGGTCGACGAGGCGGGCGCGGAAGCGGTAGGTGCGGCCGTAGCGCAGGGACGGCAGGGTCCCCGGTGTGGGCCGCACGGTGGAGGCGAACGGCAGAGTGGCATCGGGCGCTGGACCCGGGTCCTGGAGGTGCTCCGAGGTGTCGATCATCTTGCCGGTGGGTTCGGCCACCAGGCTCCAACCGTTCCAGTGGAACAGGGACTGGTGCACTCGTGACACGGCGTTCCCCTGGTCGTCGACGCCCCGGGTCAGGGCGTCGGACACGGTTCCCTCGTCGTCGATGGGCAGGGTTCCCGCGTGCCCGCGTACGGTGTACTGCCCGGTGCGCCGGCACAGCGGGTACCAACGGCCGGAGTTCTGGTCGAAGACGTCCACCCGGTAGCCCTGGAGCACGTTGTCCGCGTGCAGAGAGATCGCTTTGCCGGCCTCGACTCCCTCCTCTATGGCCTTCTCCAGGTCCTTGTCCATTTCGACGCCCTTTTGCAGGTGCTCTCGGAAGGCGACCTGGCGGTCCTTCTCGACCACGGAGATCCCGTCGGAGCGCAGAGCCGGCGCCAGCAGGCGAGGGGCCTCCCTGTTCCGCGGCAGGCCGGCCAGCATGTCCGCGTACCCACGCAGACCGAGCGCCGCCGCGTCGACGTCGACGTCTTCGACCTCATAGGCGTCGGTGTCGTCGAGAGGCAGATACAGTGCGGCCTCGCCCCCGTTCTTCCGTGCCAGGAAGAGGCGGCCCTGCCGCAGGACGCACCGTGTGAAGGGCTTGTCGACCATGAGGGCAACGTGCTCCAGCGGCACCGCCTGAATACCGACTGGCTTTCCCTCCACCAGATTCGAAGGCAGCGGTACCGTCACCCGTCGGAGGAGCCCGAGCCGCTCCATGAGGCCGGGGTGGTCGGCCAGCGCTGCCAGGAGGCCGTGGAAGTCCCGCTCCGGCGTCTTGAGTTCTCCTGTGGCCGCTTCCTCGTCCTCTTCTCCCTGCGGATGGGTGAAGGGCTCGTGGAATCGGGCCAGGCGCATCCAGCCGTGAGGGTCGTCGTCGAAGTCGTCGGGAAGTACTCCCTGCCGGATCAGCGACTCGTGGACTTCAGCCGTGCGCGACGCGTCATCCGCACCGACCAGGCTTACGAGACGGTCGACTGCGTCCCATCCGTCCGCGCCGCCCGCAAGGTCGCCTCCCTGGGTCGTCGCGGGCAGGACCTCGGGGTAGGGGCTGTCCGAGAGAGTGAACATGCGGCCGTACTCCTCGCGGAGGGAGCGCGACACGAGATGAGAGGGATAGGACTCCAGCCGATCGGACGCCACCGTGCGGTCGAACCGGAAGGGCTTGACCTGGGTGCCGGCGAAGAGCTTGCCCCAGAGTGCGGAATCGGCGACCGGCTCGACGGTGGCCTCCCTGGTCGAATCGCCGCTCGCGTCCCGGAACGTGACGCTCAGCCTGAAGGAGAAGCCGGGCCAGGACTTGACGTTCCGGAAACTCGTCAGGGGTACCAGGCCACTGGATCCCGTCCCGGCCTCGTCGCTGAACAGCTGAAGTCCGAACACGAGCGAAAGACGAGCCAGTCCGTCGCCGCCGGCCGGAGCCGAGGGGTCCGGCAGCAGGGTCCACACCACGGTCTCCCGGTTCATGATCCCTCCATCGGAGCAAACGCGGCGCAGCGCTCCCGCCAGGGCTGCGACGTGGGGAATGCCTGGGCGAACGACGGGTCGTCACCGCCGGAGAACCTGCGCTCGAGTTTCATCGTCACCGACTCCGAGAAGAAGGCCACGCGCACGCGGACGGTCACCGAGGCCCAGCCGTACAGGGTCTTGGGTGTTCGGAACTCCAGAGCCAGGTAGAACTCGACCGAGATGTTGACGATGCCGAGGATGTCGAGCTCGCCGACGGCACGCAGGAACCCGCGGATCAACGAGGCTTTCTTCTCCAGCTTGATGTACACGCCGGCGGTCACACAGACCGAGCCGCTGGCGACCCCGAGGTTCAGTGCGACGGCGGCGCCGAACTCCACCTGGCCCTCCAACCTGACGACCTCGCCGGTACTGACGGTGAGCCCCAGGAAGCCGCCGCCGCCGAACAGCGAGACCGTGGCCAGGAAGGGGTGCTCACGCGAGGACACGGCGAAGGTCGCCTCCACGGGCTTCCCGTCGAAGGGCAGCCGAACCGAGGCCGACAGGGCAAGGTTCTGGAGGAGGAAGACGCCGAGACCTACGCTGGGCACGGCGAGGGTGTATCCGACGTCGATTCCGTCGGTGTCCACGCGGATCCGCGGACCGTTCGCCACCGACGGCAGGTACTCACGCAGTCGGTCGAGGAACCGCAGCTGGCCGGAGAACTGAACCTTCCCGACCTTGACGTCCAGCGAGGTCGTGGTGCCTGGCTTGCTGGCGAACGCGATCCGCTGAAACTCAACGTCGAGCACGTCGGCGAACGACAGTGTGAACCGGCGGAGTTCTCCGCGTACCTCGGTGACCGGTGCGCCGCCCCGGTCAAGGCTCGTCAACGTGACACAGCGCAGATCCAGCTGTGTGTCGGCCGTCGTCTTGAGTGAACCGCCGTGCGTCCCGGGCGTCAGCTTGGGATGCCAGCGGAGCGTGGTCTCCACACCGTGCGGAGGTTGCCCGGGCTGCCGCAGCACCCTGGTGAGCATGCGGGGAACGTCCTCACCGTCGCCCGCGCCGGCCGGCGGCACGGAGACGGGGGGCACCAGCTTGGTCAGGTCGACGAAGCCGAGGAGCCTGGTCGGGAAGACCGGCTGCGCAGGCGGGGACGTGGCAGCGGGCGGTGTGAAGAAGCTCGCCGGCGCGAACGTCCCGCTCTTGAACTTGTCCAGGTCTCCGCCGATCAGCCCGGCAGCGCTCGACAGTCCCGTGACCGGCAGATCGAGCTTGGCGACGCCGCCGGAAGCGGTGACCGGCGGGGCGACGGGAACCTGGGGCTTCAACCGGGCGTAGACCTGCCGGGTGGCCGCCAGGCCCTGCTTCACGTACGTCGGGTCGAGCTGCAGGGTGCGGACGGCCTGCCCGGCCGATTCGTCCACTGCGGCCGCGCCGCGCGTGACGAGTGCGTCCAGGGCGGGGATCCGCGCATCCACACTGATCAGCTCGGGGTGCGCCGCCAGTACCCCGGCTTCCTCCAGAGCCGCCTGGGAGGCGGTCGACCGCACCGCGCCGATGCGCAGGGCCGCGAGGTCCACGGTGGTCGATTCCGGGTCCGGTCCGGTCGCGGGCGCCAGTTCCAGCCGGCCGGAAGCGGGCAGGGCCATGTTCTCCGTCTGCCTCTTGAAGGCGGCCGCCGCCGCGGACAGGTCTCCGTGGGCCTTGTCCCCCTTCACGAAGACCAGAGGCGCGGTGAAGGCGACCGGGTGCCCGCGCCGGTCTTCGGCGGTCAGGCTGAACCGCAGCCGCCCATCGGACGCCCCCGACCCCCGTATCCAAAACCCGACGTCCGTCAGAGTGTCAGTCGTGTCGGTCACGTCTGCCGTCAACGGTCCGTTGAGTCGCACGCGCGGGAACGGGAAGCCGCGTCCCTGGTCCGGGAGGGCGGCGACGCCCTGGTACGTGAGGTCGGGCAGCAGCACCGTCAGGACGCTCGACCGCACAAGGCCGTGGTCGAGCCGGCGCTCGGTCTGTGTGGTGATCAGGGCCGGAAATCCGAAGGGCAGCAGATAACCGCGTTGGACCACATTCACCGTGCTGTCGCGGCCGCCGACGGACTCGTGGTGGTAGCCGATCACGCTGGTGCTGGGCAGGCCCAGCCAGTTGCCCGTGAGGTCGATGTTCGCGCCGAGGGCGGTGAACGTCAGGTCCTTGGCCAGCGCGGGCCGCCGCGCCATGGAAGCTCCGATGTCGCGGCGCTGTCCCTGTGAGAGGGAGCTCATGAACCCTTCGGTGTCCTGGACGACCTCGGCCGGCTTGACCGGCACCGGCAGCCGGGACGGGGCCCCGGGCGGGCCGGACGAGCCCGGCGGCAGGGCGAGGCGCGTGTGCCAGATCCCGACCGCGCCGGACGGGCCGACGACCGGCTCCGCCGCGTGCAGCCAGGTCACCCCGGACACGGACTCCGGCGTTAGTCCCAGGCCCCATACACACTCCAGCCGCGCGGCGGCGGTGGGCAGTCCCGCCCAGTTCAGCAGCCCCGCAGCGGTAAGCGGGACCGATGTTCCCGGCTCCACCTTGAACGACAGGTCGCTCGGGCCGGAGAGCCACGCCCGCTTGACCGCGGTCGACGGGCTCCCCAACGGGGTGGCCTCCTCGAGCACCGCCTGCGGCGGCATGCGGACCATGAAGGATCCGGGAGCGGTGGCACTCTTCGTCACCAGTCGCTGCTCAGCACCCGATCCAGTGCGCAACAGGCCCTGGAAGCCGAATTCAAGGACGAGCATGTCCTCGCGGCGCAGGAGCGCGATGACGACGCCGTCCATGTCCAAGTCGGCGGCCCGAATGGCGGCGTCGAACTCCTCGAGCGACGGGAACCCGGACCCCGTCAGGCCCACGCAGAGATCTTGCTGAAAGGTCATGGTCCGCTCCCCTCCAAGGACCTCGAGCACCGGCGCGGCGGATCCACTCCGCACACACGGATATCCGGCACATTAGGGAGACGCCGTCATTCCATCGTCAACGGCACGAATCGCAGGATGCGACAAAGAATGAAGCGTGACTTCAACTATGGCGATTTCAACCTCAGTCGCAAGTAGTCTCATCCAAACTCAGGCGACGGTCGTTGCGGTTGTGGGGCCAAGTAGGCGGGCCTACCGTTGAGATAGCGCTGGCCTTGGGCGTCGACTTCCCCGGTGACCTTTGTCCGGAAGGAGCCTTGCGGTGAACGCTGTTCAGTATGCCCAAAGCAACCAGATCGTCGATTTGATGCGGCAGCCCGCGGAACAGCGGGACACCAAATGGCTGCACAAGGCATTGCAACAGGCGATCCTCCTGGAGCTCGCCACCCTTCCGCCGTATCTGTGCGGCTGGTGGTCGATCAAGGACCCCGGCGGAGCCAACCAGGTGTTCAGCACCCTGCGCACGATCATCTTCGATGAAATGTCGCATCTCGGTATCGCGTGCAATCTGCTCACGACTATCGGTGGTACCCCCCGCCTCGCCGACGAGACGCTGGTGCCGGTGTACCCGGGCCCGCTGCCCGGCGGGGTACGCCCCGAACTCACGGTCTACCTGAGCGGGCTGACGACGGCATCGGCCAAGATGTACGCGAGCATCGAGGAGCCCGAAGACCCGGTCACGCGGGCGGACTCTGCGGCGTTCCCCTCAATCGGCGCCTTCTACACCGCGATCGTGGACGCCCTGCGCGCGAACCCCCAGCTCATCACCGGCGACCGGCAAGTGACCAGGGACATGACGCACCACGGTTCGGGAAACAGCCTCGAGGAACTCAGGACGCTCGGTGACGTCGAGTCGGCCATCGCGGTCATCAAGGAGCAGGGAGAGGGCACATCCGCGTCGCCCCAGAACCCGTACCCGTTGGCAAGGGGCGAGCTCGCCCACTACTACGCCTTCCTGGAGATCGCGCAAGGACACAAATGGGGAGACCCAACGGTGGTGGTCCCGTTGCCGGAGCGGCTACCCATGGGCGTCGTCCCTCAGGGGGGCTGGCCACGGACGGGACCTGACGTGCCCGCTGCCGAGGTGACGGCCCTCCTGGACAAATTCAATCGCGCTTACAGCGCCTTGCTGAGGACCCTCGAGGAGGCCTGGAGGCAAGGCGATTCGGAGCTGCTCGGCGAAGCGGAGACAAAGATGTTCACGTTGCGGTCACCCGCTCGCGAACTGATGAAGCGCGCGCTTCCCGATGACAGCGGCAAGACCTACGGACCGGAATTTCGCTACGTGGCTCCGTGAAGCTCCCTGGCTCATCCTCTGAGAGAGACGATGGCTTGCTCGGAATCACCTTCCGCACCCTGCCTCCGGCTGCTCGGTCAGTTCCGGCTGGTGAACGGCAGCGAAGCGGTGAATCTGTGCGGGAACGCGCAACGCCTGCTGGCCTTCGTGGGACTGCGCTCGTGCGTCAGCCGGACGCTCCTCGCGGGGACGCTGTGGCCGGAGGCGACCGAGGCGCACGCCCGGGGCAGCCTGCGCAGCACCCTGTGCAACCTGCCGCACGGCGACCGGGCATTGGTCACTTGCAGCAGGAACACTGTTTCCATCGTCGACTCCGTGACGGTGGACGCCCGTGAGCTCGCCGAGACGGCGCTGCGCCTGGTGCGCTCTTCCGGGGCGCCCGGCGACGAGCCGGTGTCGACCGTCTTGTTCGGGGAGGGAGAACTGCTGCCCGGCTGGGACGACGACTGGGCGCTGTTCGAACGGGAACGGCTGCGGCAGTTGCGCCTGCACGCTCTCGATGCGCTGGCCTACCGCCTG
Source organism: Streptomyces sp. NPDC056948 (assembly GCF_042674225.1). NCBI lineage: Bacteria > Bacillati > Actinomycetota > Actinomycetes > Kitasatosporales > Streptomycetaceae > Streptomyces > Streptomyces sp. NPDC056948. The sequence continues at coordinate 18,764 of NZ_JBHUQX010000067.1, read as the reverse complement.
GCTCGGCAGGGGCGGCACACGCTCGCCCTGGAGACCGCGCTGACGAGCGTACGAAGCGAACCGATGCGGGAGAGCGCGCACCGGGCAGTGGTCGCCGCACATCTCGCGGAGGGCAACGTGAACGAGGCGGTGCGGCACTACCGAGCCTTTTGCCGGGTACTGCGCGAGGAGCTCGGAGTCCCGCCCTCGCCGCAGTTCACCCGGATGCTCCCGCCGGACGTCCGGGTAGGTCCGCCGGCCCGAGATCGCCCGGTGGACGGATGGCGAGGTGATGACGCTGGAGTGACACACGCCCCCTATCGTCCGTAACTGGGACGGAACCGCCCGCCCCTGTCGCCGGGCGGCCTACCCCGCACTCCATCGTCCTCCGTGTCATTGGCCCCAGAGCAGGTGAACCTCTCATGACCGTTACCTACGTCGACGTCTCCGCACCGTTCCGCATCATCGGACCGGACATGCCGGGCGAACCGGCGGACGAGCGCGAGAAGTTCGCGCGCATCACCACGGAATATCCCGACGAGAACGCGGAAGCCCTCCAGCGGGCCTTTCTGCAGAGCAAGCTGCGCCTGGCGAGGACCGACCCGGACTTGGATCTCGAAGACCGCGATCGCATGGCGTCCGCACTGGCCGAGCGGTTCGAGCAGGACTTCGGCGTCACGGAAGAGCCGGTGCCGACCCGTCTCGGCTACGGCTTCCTCTACTACCAGTCGTTCAAGCGGGCCTTCTCGACGGGCACCTCGCTGGGCTGGGACATCATCTGCCCCGACACCCCGGGAGGCAACGTCCGCGACTTCCTGTACGTGACCGCCATGAACCGCGCGGTCAAGGGGCACGAAGCGTTCGTCGCCTACTACGCGCAGCACGCACCGAGCTTCTGCCTGTGGGACTGGGCACAGCCCGCTCCACACCAATTGCAGTTGGACGTGCCCTGGTCGTCCATGGGCGCGTACCGCAGGACTGTCAATTCGCATGGTCTGCCCCGACAGGTCATCGGTGTCACGCTCACGACTGCGGAATCGTCCCCCGGGAGGTGGAGCAACATCGTGCAGCTCTATAACCATGTCCATGACCGCCACGACCTCATCTACCAGTTCGATTACGCGGCGACGCTGGCCCAGCAGACAGCAATGAGCACTTTTGGGAACTGGGGGCCCATCGTGGAGACCTTCCAGCCCGCTTACTCGGGCACCAAGCCGCTGGGGACCCTCGGTGCCTCCACCTGCACGCGGGACGTCGGCGGCAACTGGAGTCCCTGGGGGTTGCTGACGCCCAACCAAAGCTACGTCCACAACGGCAACGTCGGCTTCCGCACCGAATTCCTCGACCCCAACTACAACTTCGCGGTCAGGAGCTGATTCCGCAGGAGCCGACCGACATGTCCGAACCTCCGCCGCGCACTCCGCCCAACGCTGACGGGCCCGCGGGACCGCCCGGGGACCGGCGCGAGGAGTTCGCCCGTGAATCCCGTCGTGCTCCCCGGGATGTCGCCGCCGAGCGAGCCTTCATCCAGGGCAGGATCGACATGATCCGCACGGATCCTCACATGACGGACGCGGAGAAGGACCGAGACATCGCCGAGCTCCATCGCACTCTGCGGACGCTCGAAGGCGGCACATCCGATGACCCGAAGTCCGACGCACGCCCCCCGACGCCGGACGAGGTCCAGAGAGGGCGGCCGAGTTCCAACTCCTCGGGATTACATTCCCGAGAGGCTCCGCGTCAGGACGAGCCCAGGACGCAGAACTCGTGGCCCTCCGGGTCGGTCAGGCACGTCCACGGGACGTCGCCCTGGCCGAGGTCGAGGTCGGTGGCGCCGAGGGTACGCAGCCGGGCCACTTCCGCTGCCTTGTCGTCACCGGGGTACGGGAGCAGGTCAATGTGCACGCGGTCTGGCACGGTCTTCGCGCCGGGCGTGCGGAGGAATTCGAGATACGGGCCGACGCCCTTGGCGGAGCGCAGCACCGCATGACTGTCCGTCACCTCGTGCAGGGTCCAGTCCGTCGCCTCGCCCCAGAATTGGGCCATGGCCCGCGGATCCACGCAGTCCACCACCACCGCGGCGATCGGCCCGGTGTCCCGGTAGATCTCCCGAGGCTCCAGCACGCAGAACTCGTTGCCCTCCGGGTCGGCGAGGACCGTCCACGGCACGTCGACCTGGCCCACGTCGGCGGGCGTCGCACCGAGAGCCTTCAGGCGCGCGATCAACTCCGCCTGATGGGCCAGAGAGGTGGTGGCGAGATCGAGGTGCGCACGGTTCTTTGTCGTTGTCTTGGGTTCCGGGACGGTGACGACGTCGACGCAGACGGCGACCGGGTCCGGCCACACGTAGCCGCCGACGGGTTCGACGTTGGTCACGCCGGGTCCCTCGCTGGAAACACCCCAGCCGAGCGCCTCCGCCCAGAACCGGCCGACCGCCGAGACGTCGAGAGCCTTCATGTTCACGTTGACAGGTCGCAGTGCCATGCCGACGATCCTATGCACCTGCAACACCGCGTGGTCAGCGTTTTCTCCGGGGGCTGCGTCAGTAGTCGAGCTCCAGGTAGTCGATGTCGTTGATGGCGACGTCCGACAGTCCCATCGCTCGGACTCCGCCGTCCTGGAAGTACACGTCCTTGAAGCCGTCGGCGATGATCTGCCGCATCTGCTGGTCGCTGGCGCCGGCCTCGCGAGCGTCGAACAGGCGGCCGGCGTATTCCGGTGGGAGGTGCACCGTGAGGCGGCGGAAACGGCCGTCGTCGGTTGTGCCGATCGGTGCGGTGTAGCCGAACCGGGCCCTCGTCTCCACCGTGATCCCGCCCGTGGAGGCCGCCTGCCGTTGCCGGCGCTTGCGTACCTGCGGCTGCCAGCGGGCCCGCACCGCTTCGTCGATCTTCGCGGCGACGTCGAGGCGGGGGTGCTTGCGGGCGCCGCGCCGGTAGCGGTTCACGGAGTCGGCGGTGACGCCGATCTCCCGCGCGACGGCCTTCGCGCTGCCCAACTGCCGGATCAGATAGCCGATCTGGCCCTTCAGCGTCTTGGGTGGCTCCCGTGTGAAGGACTCCCGGTCCGCTCGTTCGATCGCGTCCTCGATCTCCCTCACCGGTCACTCCCCTTCTTCCAGGACGGCGTCGCCGCCCTTGATGTGGCGGGCCGGGTTGTAGCCCGCTTCCATCAGGTCGACCGCCCAGGACATCTCCTGGACGCCTTCGAACTTCGCCAGGCCCGGGGTGGGCCCGAGGCGGAAGGTGCCGGGGATGGGCTTGCCGGACGTGCTGTAGGGGAGGATGTCGATCGGCGAGCGGGACGGCGAGGGGTAGACGACACAGTCGGACAGCACGGCGAGCGGGTACTGGCCCGTCATCCTGGCCATGTTGAGCAGCTTGCGGTGCATGTTGACCCGGGCCTTGGAGATGACCGCGGCACGGATGTCCGGGCGCCAGGTCGGGCGCTCCATGGCCGGCCAGGCATCGCCCTCCTTGTAGTCCTTGCCCTGGGGGCGCTCGCGGAGCTTGCCGACGCCGCCCTTCACTGTGGCCTTGATGGCGGCGAGCACGGCGGCCATGGCCGGGTCGGCGTCCTTGTGCCGCTCCATCGCCGCGAGGAACCCGCGGTCGTCCAGGTCCCGGGTGACGCCGAGGTCGGCCATGGTGTCGACGTATGCCGTCCGCAGCCGGTCGTGCCACGGGTCCAGGTAGGCGCCGGTCTCCCGCCTCAGGTACGCCTCCAGCGGCTGGACGTTGTAGCCGAGTTCCTGGGCGTAGGCGACGGTGTGGGTCTGATACCAGGCGGGGCCGGTGGGAGGAGTGCCGGACGGCGTGAACGGGCTGGGCAGACGCGGGTCGAGCTCGACGTGCGAGAGGTCCACCAGCCAGGAGCCGGGAATCTTCGGGTTGAACACCGGGGCACGGAAGTGGTCCGGGGCGGACAGGCCGACCACCAGGCGGGCGGCGGAGGCGAGGAAGGCGGTGTTCAGGTCGAGCCCGAGTGCCCAGGGCAGGGACACCTCGTCCCCGGTGAGCAGGTTGACGTCGCGCACCCACTGGTAGGCCTCCTCGTCGAGGAAGCCGCCCTTCCAGTCACGGTGCACGACCAGGGGGTGTTCGGGGACGCATTCCGGTGGGGCCGGGTCGATCGGTTCCGTTCCGAGCGAGCCGGGGTTGTGGCCCGAACTCCACTGGCCGGTCGTACGATCCTGCACCGCGCGCGTGGGCGGGCGCAGGGCTGTCATCAGCTCCAGGCCGGAGACGGCCGTCGACCCGCGCGGGGTGAGGACCCGCTGTGCGTAGACCCCCAGGACGCGGGCGATGTCGGCCGGCTCCAGGTCCGTCACGCCGGGCCAGGACCGCTCGTCGAGGGCGTCCCAGGGCAGGACCGCGATTTGCACGCACTGCCGCTGATGGGCCTGGGCCGGTCGGTACACGCGGGCCCACGGGCCGAATCCGCGTTTGGTCAGCTTCCACTTCGCCCTGGTGACCTGCTTGACGACCGGGTGATCCTCCGCCAGCCGCAGGCCCCGGCGGTCCTCCAACCGCTCGGGCAGTCCGAGTTTCACGGCGGCGGCCGCGGTGAGCACGATCAGCGGGTCGGCGTCACGGCCGTTGCGGTGCAGCCTGGACGCGCCGAGCCCGGACTCGCGCAGCGTCCACTCCACCAACTCCGGGATGGTGGTGGCGGGGCAGTCCAGCACGATCCCGTCGACGCCGTACGCGGAGCCGTCACCGTCCAGGACGGCGAGCGGACCGTGCGGGAAGCCGGAATCGACGGCGGGCTTCTCGGCCTTCTTCGCGGCCGGGCGCCGCGACGATGTCGCCGGGCGGTCGGCCGGACGGGCGGGGCGCTGGGGGGCGGAGCGCTGGGGGGCGGTCTGGACGGCGGGCGTCTCCACCGGCGCGGCGCTCTCCGGTTCGGGGGCGGACTGGCCGGTGAGCGTGGCCGGTTCCTCCGGCTGCGGCGCCGCGACCGGGGCGGGCACAGTGGCGGGGGTGCCGTGCGTGGGGTACTTCGCCGCCCAGCCGTTGAGCAGGCGCTGGTACGCCTCCAGGCGGGGCGACTTGGGCTCGCTCCTGCCGTTCTCGTAGTTCTTCACCGTCTGCGTCGACGTCTTCAACGCGAGAGCGAGACGGGCCTGGGTGATACCGGCGGCCTCGCGCAGCCGGGCGCGTTCCGCCGGGGGCGGGAGTTGCGGCTCCTCGTCCAACAGCGCGTCGACGGACGCGAACAGCTCTTCCTCGGTGGCCATGCGGATCTCCCTTCGCACGCCCACCCTAGCAATGCTTACCTCGCCATTTAACCTGCTTCTTTAACCCAATCAGGGGGCTGTCGGCGTCACGAGGGAAATGCGATCACTCGGCGGCGGTGCGGCCCGGGAGGAGGGTTCCCACGGCGCGCTCCACCTCTGCGATGCGGTCGGCGAGTGCTGCCGTGTCGGCTTCGGCTTCCGGTCTGTTGCGCAACAGCAGCTTGATCTCGGTGAGCTGCTGGGTGATCTCGGTGAGCCGGTCCGTGTCCGTGCCCGTCGCGCGCATCGCCAACTGGCGGTTCTTGCGGTGCAGATCGAGGAAGACGGTGACCTTGGTGCGCAGCACCCAGGGGTCGACCGGTTTGGCGATGAAGTCTGCGGCGCCGATGGCGTACCCCCTGTAGGCGTAGTCGGCACTGCCGTCCGTTCCGGTCACCAGGATGATGGGCACGTCTTTGGTCTGGTCGAGGCGCTTGATGTTGGCGGCGGTCTCGAAGCCGTCCATGCCGGGCATGCGGACGTCGAGGAGGACGACGGCGAACTCCTGGCGCAGCATGGCTTTCAGGGCTTGTTCTCCTGAGCGTGCGCGGACCAGGTGCTGGTGCAGTGGGCCGAGTACGGCTTCGAAGGCGATGAGGTTTTCCTCCATGTCGTCGACGATGAGGATGCTGGACGTGTTGGCCAGGTTGGTGTTCATCGCGCGTCCTCGGGCGGATCGTCGGCGGTGTCGTGAGCGGGTGGCGGTTCGGGGTCGTCGGCGGCGCCCGGGCCCTGTGCGGGTATCGAGGGGTCCTCGGGCGGGTCGAGCAGGTCGCAGATGGCGGAGAGCAGGCGGTCGATGTTGACCGGTTTGGGCACGTAGTCGTCGGCGCCGCTGTCGATCGCTTTGTCGCGGTCCTGGGGCATGGCCTTGGCGGTGAGCGCGATGATCGGCAGGTGGGCGAGACGGGGGGTGTCCCTGATCGTGCGGATAGTCTCGTATCCGTCCATTTCGGGCATCATGATGTCCATCAGGACCAGGGAGACGTCAGAGGCGCGTTCCAGGACCTCGAGGCCCTCCAGGCCGTTCTCCGCGTACCGCACGGTGATGCCGACCCGGCCCAGTGCGTGGGTGAGGGCGAAGACATTGCGGATGTCGTCGTCGACGATGAGGATGCGGCGGCCTGCCAGGACGCGGCCGGGGCGGCCGCTGAGCCATTCCTTGAGCCGTGTGGTCTCCGGCCAGGTGTCCTCGCGGCCGTTGGCGGGTTCGGTGGTCTCTCCGCCCGTCAGGTCCTCCGGCAGGTGGTGTGGGGCCCGGGTGTCGGGCCGGAGGGTCTCGGTGCTGTCGAGCATGTGCTCGGGTGAGTCGTCCCGGCCGGCGGCCGCCGGCGGCCCGGGCTCCGGGGGAAGGGCGGGCGCGGTGCCGGCGGTGCGCAGGTCCGCGGGGCCCTGTACCGCGGTGGCGCCGGGGTGGAGCGCGGGGATGTAGAGGGTGAAGCGGGAGCCCACGTCCGGCTCGCTCTCGGCGACGATCTTGCCGCCGAGCATTCCGGCGATCTCCCGGCTGATGGACAGGCCGAGGCCGGTGCCGCCGTACTTGCGGTTGGTGGTCCCCTCGGACTGCTGGAACGCTTCGAAGATCATCGGAAGCTTCTCGGGGGCGATGCCGATGCCGGTGTCCTTCACGGAGAACGCGATGACGGCTTCGGCGTTCTTGAGCGTCTCCTCGGTGAAGTGCATGCCCAGCACCCGGCTGACGCGCAGCTCCACATGGCCGTCGTGGGTGAACTTCACCGCGTTGGACAGCAGGTTGCGCAGCACTTGCTGAAGGCGCTGCTCGTCGGAGTACAGCTCGGCCGGTACGTCCTTCTCGACCGCGATCTCGAAGCCCAGGCCGCGGTCGATGGTCAGCGGCCGGAAGGTCGCGTGGACGTAGTCGAGCAGCTTGATCAGCGGGAGCGTCTTGGGGCGTACGTCCATGCGCCCGGCCTCGATCTTCGACAGGTCGAGGATGTCGCTGATCAGCTGGAGCAGATCGGAGCCGGAGCGGTGGATGGTGGTCGCGAACTGCACCTCCTGTTCGGCCAGGTGCCCGTCGGGGTTGTCGGCGAGCAGCCGGGCCAGGATCAGCAGGGAGTTCAGCGGGGTGCGCAGTTCGTGCGACATGTTCGCCAGGAACTCCGACTTGTACTGGGAGGCGGTCGCGAGCAGTGCGGCCTTCTCCTCGAGTTCGGCGTTGGAGCGCTGCAGTTCGTCGGACCGCTCGCGCAGCTCGGAGGTGAGCCGCTGGGACTCCGACAGCAGGGACTCCGTACGGGAGTTGGCGATGATCGTGTTGGTCGAGACGCCGATCGTGTTGACGAACTGGTCGATGAAGGCCAGGTGCACATCGTTGAACTTGCTGAGCGACGCGAGCTCGATCACTCCGAGCACCTGGTCCTCGAAGAGGATGGGCAGGATGACGATGCTGGCCGGGCGGGCGGTGCCGAGCCCGGAGTTGATGGTGATGTAGTCGGGCGGGACGTCCGTGATGAGGATGCGCTTCTTCTCCTGCGCGGCCTGGGCGATCAGCCCGCGGCCCGGGGTACCGGTGCCCGGCAGCGGGTTGCCCCCGCCGGCCTGGTCGGTGCCGTACCCGGCGATGAACTGCAGGCCCTCGCCGGGTGGCGCCCCCGCTTCGGCCAGGAAGAACGCACCGAACTGCGCGTTCAGCAGCGGGGTCAGCTCGCGCAGGATCAGGTCGGCGACCTCCACGAGGTCGCGGTGGCCCTGCATGAGCCCGGCCATGCGGGTCAGGTTCGACTCCAGCCAGTCCTTGGCGCGGGTGGTCTCGCGGAGGTTGGAGACCATGAGGTTGATGTTGTCCTTCAGCTCGGCGACCTCGCCCTGTGCCTCGACGTTGATGGCGCGGGACATATCGCCCTGGGTGACCGCGCTGGCCACCTCCGCGATCGCCCGGACCTGGGTGGTGAGATTCAGCGCCAGCTCGTTGACGTTGGTGGTCAGCCGTTTCCACGTTCCGTAGACACCCTCGACACGCGCCTGACCGCCGAGCTGCCCCTCGCTGCCGACCTCCCGGGCGACGCGGGTGACCTCCGAGGCGAACGAGGAGAGCGTGTCGACCATCGTGTTGATGGTGGTCTTCAGCTCCAGGATCTCGCCGCGCGCGTCCACGTCGATCTTCTTCGAAAGGTCGCCCTGGGCGACGGCCGTGGCCACCTGGGCGATGTTGCGGACCTGCGAGGTCAGGTTGTAGGCCATGAAGTTGACGTTGTCCGTGAGGTCCTTCCACACCCCCGACGCCCCTCGGACCTGGGCCCGGCCCCCCAGGCGGCCCTCCGTGCCGACCTCGCGGGCGACCCGGGTGACCTCGTCGGCGAAGGCCCGCAACTGGTCGACCATCGTGTTCACGGTCTCCTTGAGCTGCAGGATCTCGCCACGGGCATCGACGGTGATCTTCTTCGACAGGTCGCCGTTGGCCACCGACGTCGTCACCTGGGCGATGTTGCGGACCTGCGAGGTCAGGTTCGAGGCCATGAAGTTGACGTTGTCCGTGAGCTCCTTCCACACCCCCGACACGCCGCGGACCTGCGCCTGCCCGCCCAGGTTGCCCTCGGTGCCGACCTCGCGGGCGACCCTGGTGACCTCGCCCGCGAACGCCGAGAGCTGGTCGACCATCGTGTTGATCGTCGACTTCAGCTCCAGGATCTCGCCCTTGGCCTCCACCGTGATCGTCTTGCCCAGATCGCCCTGAGCGACCGCCGTGGCCACCTGGGCGATGTTGCGGACCTGCGAGGTGAGATTGTCCGCCATGAAGTTGACGTTCTCGGTGAGGTCCTTCCACACCCCCGACACCCCGCGGACCTGGGCCCGGCCACCGAGACGGCCCTCGGTGCCGACCTCTCGCGCGACCCTGGTGACCTCGCCCGCGAACGCCGAGAGCTGGTCGACCATCGTGTTCACCGTCAGCTTCAGCTGCAGGATCTCGCCCCGGGCGTCCACCGTGATCTTCTGACTCAGATCGCCGGTGGCGACCGCCGTGGTCACCTGGGCGATGTTGCGGACCTGGGAGGTCAGGTTCGACGCCATGAAGTTGACGTTGTCCGTGAGGTCCTTCCACACCCCGGACACGCCCGGCACCTGGGCCCGGCCGCCCAGCTGCCCCTCCGTGCCGACCTCTCGCGAGACCCGGGTGACCTCGTCGGCGAACGCCCGCAGCTGGTCGACCATGGTGTTGACCGTCAGCTTGAGCTCCAGCAGCTCGCCGGTCGCCTCCACCGTGACCTGCCGGGTCAGATCACCGCGCGCGACCGCCGTGGTCACCACCGCGATGTCGCGCACCTGCGCGGTCAGCCGGGACGCCATCGTATTGACGGCCTCGGTCACGTAGCGCCAGTCGCCGGACAGCCCCTGCACCGTGGCACGCCCGCCGAGACGGCCCTCGGTACCGACCTCCCGGGAGACCCGGGTGAGCTCGCCGGTGAACAGCGAGAGCTGCTCCACCATGCGGTTCACCCCGCGTCCCAGGCGCCGCAGATCACCGCGCAGCTGGCGCCTGCCGTCGTGCAGCTCGGCGCGCTGCGTCAGATCACCGTCAGCGACCGCGTCCAGGACGCGCGTGGCATTCACGATCGGGACGGCCAGCGCCTCCAGCAGCGCGTTGGCCGCATCCACATTCGTCGTCCACCCGCCCGGCCCGGGACTTGCCGCCAGCCTCTCGTCCAGCCGTCCCTGCCGGACCGCCTCCCGGCGCACCCGCTCCAGCTCCGAAGCCAGATGCGCGTTCCGCGTGATGATCTGGTCGAACACCCCTGACAGCTCCGCGAGAATCCCTTCGTGCGCATTACCCATGCGTACGGTGAAATTGCCGTCACGAAGTGAATTCATGGCCGCCAGCAGCGGACGCAACTCGGCCACACGTACCCACTCGGCCTCCGGCCCGGGGGGAGGCCGGCCCGCGGCCGAGGAACCGGTTCCATCGGGCTTTCGCTCCCCGGATTCCGGTTCAGAAGAGACGAGTTCAGAGCGAGCGACAGAATCCATGACAACACACTTCTCTGTGCACGAAATATGACCAGTCCCCATTTAGGCTACATTCGTCCTGTACTCGTCCGCAGTGAGCTGGACAGGGGTTGCTGTGAGGCCACAAGCGGGGTCGCAGACAGCACGGTCCTTCGGTCCGCGTTCAACAGCAGCAGCACGGATGCATGTACCCGCCAACGAACTCGCGGCCGCAGCGGCACGCAAGTTCGTGCGCGCCGTGCTCACCGAACGGACCGCACCCCACTCCCCCGCGGCGCCGGCGATCAGCGACCGGTCCGTCGACGATGCCGTGCTCCTCGCCAGCGAACTGGTCACCAGCGCTGCCGCACACGCCGGGTCCGGCCTCGAAGTGGCCTGCAGCCTCGAGACCGGACCCGGACCGAACGGGCCCGGCCCCTGGGCCGAGGCCGGGGTCGTCGCACAGGCCGGTCCTGAGGCCGGGTGGGCCGGGGCCGCACAGGCCGGTCCTGGGACCGCACAGGCCGGTCCTGAGGCCGGGTGGGTGGGTGTCGTGGTCGAGGTGCTGGAGCACGGCCCCGCCGACCGTCCCGGCGGCACCACAAGCCCGCACAGCCCCGTGCACGGTTACCGCCGGCAGCTCATGCACACACTGGCCGAATCCTGGGGCGTGACCTGCCGGCGCACCGGGAAAGCCACATGGGTCCGCCTGGAATGCGCGACGGTGCCTCCGCTCGCCACCGCCGAGCACAGCATCGCCGGCCTCCCGGCCGAAGCCGCCCGTCGCGCGCCGCCTCCCCCCGAACCCACCCTGCCGCGCGGACACCCCGGCCACCGAGCCCAGTGGGCCGAACGCGAAGGACAGTGGTTCCTCGCCGAGGCCGGAGAGCTCCTCGCCGGGCAGCTCGACGAGGACATGGTCGCCGCTCTCGCCGGACAGCTCCTGGTTCCCAGACTCGCCGACTGGTGCGCCATATGGCTCACCACGGACCACGCCGGCGTACGGCTCTCCCGCGTCTGGCACACCGACGAACGGCACATCCGCACCCTCCGCCGGTCACTCGAGAAAGACCCCCCGAGCGCCGCACTCAGCACGACCGGTCTCCCCTGGCCCTGGCCCGAATGCGAAACACCCCGCAACGAAACCACCCACAACACAGGCGGCTCCGCACTGGCCTTCCCCCTTGTCGCCGGCGGCCGGTACCACGGCACACTCCTCATCGGCCAGGCAGGACAACCCGAACTCACCGACACCGTCGTACGGCTCGTCGAAGACGTCGCCCGCCGGACGGCCCAGGCAGTGGTCACCGCCCGTCACTACACCCGCCAGGCGAGCATCAGCCGCACGCTCCAGAGCCGGCAGCTCCCCACCTCACTCGCCGCCATCCCCGGCATCGACACGGCGATCGTCTACGAGCCCTGGGCGGAGGGCCAGACCGTCGGCGGAGACTTCTACGACCTGTTCCCCATGGGCCGGCACCGGTGGTGCTTCCTCCTCGGCGACGTCTCCGGCCATGACATGGAAGCCATGTCCGTCACCGGTCTCGCCCGCCACCTCGTACGACTCCTCGCACGCGAGGGCCACGGCGTAGAAACCCTTCTCAACCGCCTCAATCACGCGATGGCCGAGGAAGCCGCCGAAGCCACCACACCTCGCGGCGAACACGAAGGCCCCCGCCTGCTCAGCCTGCTCTACGGAGAACTCGAACCCGACCCCATCACCGGCAGCACCCGATGCACCATCGCCAGCGCCGGACACCCGACACCCCTACGACTGACGACGAACGGCACCGTCACCTCCGCCGCCCACCCCCAGATACTCCTCGGCGTCGAAGAACACACCAATTACCACGCCGACACCATCACCCTCACACCGGGCGAAACGCTCCTCTGTGTCACCGACGGCGTCACCGAACGCCGCAACGGCACACAACAACTCGACGACAACAACGGCCTCGCCCGCATACTCGCAACCTGCACCGGGCTCGGCGCCAAGGCCGTCGCCGAGCGCATCCGCCAAACCACCCACGACTTCAGCACTGAGCCCATCGCCGACGATCTCGCCATCCTCGTGCTCGAAGCAGTGCCGGTTCTCAGGAGCGCGGGAACCATCACCACCAGCCACCCTCACGGTGAGTACTGAACAGCCCGATAACCGCCTGGTGTTCATGCCGCCGCGGACCATGGTGACTCAGAAATCGGCGGCGATTCTGTCTACTTCACTCACGCGCAGGACCATGCGGACATTCCCTGCAACGCGGCCAGACGTCTGGCCACGGTGATCTGTTCTTTGCGGGTGGCCAGGTCGGCGCGCGGGGCGAACTTCCGTCCTCCGGCGGCTACCCAGCTCGACTGGGTGAACTGCAGGCCGCCGTAGTGGCCGTTGCCGGTGTTCGCCTTCCAGTTCCCCCCGGACTCGCACGCGGCGATGGCGTCCCAGTCAGGCCCGAACCGAGCGGACGGCAGGGCCTCCGCGCTGGTGGCAACGCCCAGTATCACGGCGGCCGCGAAGAGCACGAATGCCGGACTCGCCCTGCGGCGGCGACAGTCGCGCGTTCTGATCATTTCAGCGTTCTGTGACGAAATCATATGTAGACGGTTGCACCGCGTCACATAAGTGGCGAATTGAGAACAAGAACTCCTACGCCAAAAGAAGCACCTGGGGAGGGGCACGGGCACCGCGAACCCGAATTCCGGCAGCAGTTGCTGCGCATCGTTGCCCCCCGAAGTGCCGTGCGAGCGTCTGCTCTACCCTCTCCTGCATGGCCGGTGGTGCTTTTCGGCCTGCCAGGCGACTGAATCAGTCACCTGGGTCGAGGTGATCCGAGATCCCCGTCAGGAGGACCGTTGCACCACGATGAGCGGGCAGACCGGCCCGGAAGTCAGGGCGAGCACCAGATCCAACGTGAGTTGGGCACGGTCGACCGCGCCGACCGGTTCTACGACGAGCAGGTGCTGGACCGGCTCAACCCACGCATGAGGGAGTTCGTGGCCCGCCAGGAGATGTTCTTCCTCGCGACCGCGGACCGCCACGGCGAGTGCGACAGCACGTTCCGGGCCGGCCCGCCCGGCTTTCTCCAGGTGCTCGATGAAGGGGCCCTGGCATACCCGGAGTACCGCGGGAACGGCGTCATGGCCTCGCTCGGCAACATCCAGGAGAACCCCCACGTCGGCCTGCTGATGATCGACTTCTCCCAGGACCGCATCGGCCTGCATGTCAACGGCCGGGCGCGGCTGGTCACCGACGACACGATGCGCCAGAGGTACCCGGACCTGCCGGTCGATCCGGCACCCGGCCGCCGTCCCCATGTGTGGGTGGAAGTCCAGGTCGAGGAGGCGTACATCCACTGCTCGAAGCACATACCGAGGCTGGTCAGAGCACCGCTCCGGCAGCACGCGAGCAGGGCGGACGGTTCCGCCGCCGACGGCGAGCAGTCCTGGGGCACCGACGACGTCAAGCGCAAGGGTGGCGACTACTTCGGAGCAGCGGCCCAGGAGCAGGGGCTGGCTTCCCGCTGAGGGCCGACCGGCCTGGCCTGTCAGTTCGGGGCTCGCCTCTGCGGCATTGCCGGAGTCGAAGGGGTCACGCGGAGCAACGGGTCAGGACCTGCGGGTGGGAGCCGCGCCGACCCAGCGGTGATAGGCGTCCACGTCGACGTTGCTGCCGCACACGATGGTGACCACGTGCCGGCCGGCGCAGCGGTCACGGTCTTCGAGGATCGCCGCGATGCCGAGCGCGGCCGATGGTTCGACGACGAGGCCGGCGTGGTCGAGGAGCATGCGCATACCGGCGATGGTGACGACGCGCCGCCTGCGCCACGAGTGTGTCAGCGCCGGTGCGCCGAGCGGCTGGACGCAGATCACCTCGGTTGCGGGAGCCAAGGCCTTCACCACATGGCCCACACCGGTGGCCGACGCCCCGCCGCCGAGCGCGATCAGGACGGCGTCGAACGACGGTACGGGATCCACCAGTTCCAGGCTGATGGTCGCCGCGCCCTCGCAGGTCTCGAGGTCCAGGCTGTCTTCGACCAGCCGGATGCCGTCGTGGCGAGCGATGGCCGCGGCCCGCTCACGAGCCGTCTCGTGGTCGCCATCCACCAGCTCCAAGCTAGGAGGGAGTGGCGGAGCGAATTGACCCATGATTGTGGCGGTGAAATGCACCCCTCAGCCGGTCGATCGGCTCCATAAAGTCGTAGTCATGACGACGAAGACGAGCGAGACCACGCAGACGACGCAGAACACGCAGGCCACGCAGACCGCGCAGACCGCGGGCTTCCGCCCCGTTCTCACCCGCGCCGCCGACGCCGAGACGACCCGTGACCCCAGCAGTGTCATGACCCTTCTCGCGGACTCCGGCCACACCGGTGGGCGGCTCACCAGCTACCGGTCGACGTTCGCCGAGGGCGCGGTCGGAGCACCCGCCCATCTGCACACCGAGGCGTCCGAGATGTTCTTCGTGATCGACGGAGCACTCCAGGTGCTGGTGGGCGAGGAGATCACCGTCCTGGAGGCGGGCGACTTTCTCGTCGTGCCGCCGCACACCCCGCACGCCTTCGCCGCGGCGCCCGGCAGGACCGCCGACGTCCTGTTCGTCTTCACCCCGGGCGCCGGCCGCTTCGACTATCTGCGGCTCCTCGGCCGGGTGATGCGCGGCGAGGCCGACCCGCAGGAGATCAAGGACTCCTCGGAGCGGTTCGACAACCACTACGTCGACAGCCCGGCGTGGCGCGAGGCACTCGCCGCGCGCGGCTGAGACGGGAAGCCGGGAGGTGTGCGGGGGCCGCTCGGGCGAGATGCCGCGCTCAGCCCCGGTACTCGTCGCGCGCGGACCGGGGAAGGGAGAAGCAGGACAGGACGACCGCGAAAGGCCAGACCGACTGCATGGTCGTCACCGCGCGTTCAGCCGCACCGGGGGCGCCCTGCTGGTGGAGTTCGGCCAGGAACCATGCCGCGCCCAGTGCCATCACGGCGGTCGCCCCCAGGGAGGGGAGGGGCCGGAGGGCCCATGGCACGGCGTCGCCCCTTCTGGCGGCCAGGACGGGCCAGACCGCGAGGACGATGAAGCCCGCGACGGCGACCGAACCGTGGGTGAGGGAGCCGCCGCTGCTCGGGGCCGGAAACAGGGCCACGGCCAAGGCCGACACACCCCCGGCCGCCAGGGCCGCGCGTCCCGCCGGCGCGGCCGGGCGCAGTCCCCACGCGGTGAGCAGGTGGCAGATGCCCAGGGCGATGAAGGCGGCTGTCATCACCCAGTAGCTGGAGCCGCCGGGAGCGGCGAGGACGCTGATCGTCTGGGCGGCGGGGTCGTAGGAGGAGCCTTGCAGGGATGCCGCCACCGCCCAGCCCATGATCAACGCGACGGGCGCGCAGCCGGACGACAACAGGACCCATTTAGGAACAGATCGCACCAGGACACCGTAAAGCGGATCTTCAGCTCCTCGCCCGACGAGTGGCGGGTGGGGCGGGTCGCCGCAACCGGTCGGTGTGCGGTGCCGTCCTACAGGGCACCATGATCCCTTCAAGCTTCGCCGGCCCGTGGGCCGCACCGGTGCGTCAGCTCCTCGACTTCGCGTGGACACAGACGCGGGCCTGCGCGTTCGCCATCGCCCTGCTGTGCGGCGTGGCCGTGTCCACGCTGCTGCCCGAGCTCCCCGTGGCGCGCTACGACTTGCTGGTGGTCTACGGCGTGCTGCTCACGCTGGTGTTCTGGATGCGCGGCTGGGAGAACGGGCGGGATGTCACCGTCATCGCGGTCTGCCATGTCATCGGTCTGGCCTTCGAGCTGGTGAAGGTGTCGCTCGGCTCCTGGAGCTACCCGGAGCCGGCTGTGCTGAAGTTCGCCGGTGTCCCGCTGTACGGAGGGTTTCTCTACGCGGCTGTCGGCAGCTACATCTGCCGTGCCTGGCATCTGTTCGACCTGGAGATCGTGCGCTATCGGCCGCGTGCGACCGCCGCGGTGGCCGCGGCCATCTACGTCAACTTCTTCAGCCATCACTGGCTGCCCGATGTGCGGTGGGTGCTGGCCGGGCTGCTCGTGGCCGTCACGATGAGGACGTCGGCGCGCTTCACGGTGCGGGGCGTGCGTCGGCAGATGCCGCTGGCCGTGTCGTTCGTGCTGATCGGTTTCTTTCTGTGGGTGGCGGAGAATCTGGCCACCCTGGTCGGCGCGTGGCGCTATCCGTATCAGGAGCACGGGTGGGAGCCCGTGGGGGTGGGCAAGTTCGGCGCCTGGGCGTTGCTGATCAGTGTGACCTTCGTCCTGGCGGCGGTCGGCCGGGGTGCGGACTCCGGGGTGGTCCGCTCGGAGCGGTGAGCACCCTCGGGGGGCGCGAGTCGTCGTCGGAGCCCTCGGGTGAGTATCATCCTATGGACGCATTTTAGATGATTTGCCACCGAGGGTTGTCACCGACCGTGACCACCCTCGACGGAGTGATCAATGTCCCGCACCGGCACCACGGACGACGGCGACGAGCTGCTGACCAGGCTCGGGGATCTGACGGCCCAGGCGCGAGCGCAGGCCGAGATGCAGCGCTCCCGGGTCGAGCTGGCCCTCGCGCTGCAGAGCGACATGCTCCCCCGGGATCTGCCCGTCGCCCGGCGGCTGCATCTGGCCGTGCGGTACGCGCCCGCGACCCAGGGCCTCAACGTGGGCGGCGACTGGTACGACGCCTTCACACTGGGCGACGGCCGCATCGGTCTGTCCATCGGTGACGTCCAGGGCCACAACATCGAGGCAGCCGCCTTCATGGGGCAGGTGCGGGCCGGGCTGCGGGCCCTGGCCTCCGTCACCAGCGAGCCGGGCGAGGTCCTGGCCCGGACCAACGATCTGCTGCTGTCCCTGGGCTCGGACCTGTTCGCCACCTGCACCTTCATGCGGCTCGATCCGTGCGCCGGGGTGCTGGAGAGCGCGCGGGCGGGGCACCTGCCCTGCATCTGGGCCACAGCCGACGGGAAGTCCGGCCTCACCGCGGACGAGGGCGGTCCGCCTCTCGGTGTCCAGGCGGGGCCGCCGTATCCGGTGACCCGGTACGAGCTCACCACGGGCGGTGTGTTCGTACTGCTCACGGACGGTGTCGTGGAGGGGCCGTCGATGCCGCTCGAGGAGGGACTGGACCAGGTGACGCGGCTCGCGGGCATCGCGGCGGTGGCGGGCATGGACGTGGACGGGCTCGCGGCCGCCGTGATCAAGGGTGCCGAGCGTGTGGGGCACGACGACGACGCCGCCGTCCTGGTGGTCGGACTCGACGGGCCGGACGCTCAGCCATAGGGCCGCAGGGCCCCGCTCTCACCTCGCCGACGCGGCGACCTCGGTGTCTGATGGCTGCTGTGGTGGGTAGCCAGGATCTGCGCAAGCCGGTCGTCCTCGCTCTGCAGACGCTCGCCGTCGCCGCCTGCTACTACGTGTCGGGGAAGCTGGGCCTGCTGCGGGAGCTGGTCGTCGAGGGCGCGGTCGTCACACCCATCTGGCCCCCCACCGGCGTCTCGGTCGCCTTCCTGCTGATCCTCGGGCTGCGCTGCTGGCCGGGGATCGCCCTGGGTGCCTTCTTCGTCATCCTGTCCATCACCTCCCTCACGCCATCGGCGCTCGGCGTCCTGGCGGGCAACACGGCGGCGCCCGTCGTCGGATACCTGCTGCTGCGCCGGGCCGGATTCCGGACCGATCTCGCGCGGCTGCGGGACGGTCTCGCCCTGGTGCTCCTGGGGGCGTTCACCGCCATGCTGATCAGCTCGACCGTGGGCGCCGGTCTCCTGATCGTCACGGGCAAGCTCGACGGGTCGAGCTTCTGGGCCGTGTGGCTGGCCTGGTGGGTGGGTGACGCGATGGGGGTGCTGATCGTCACCCCGGTGCTGCTCCTGCTGGCCCGCTTCCGCCCGCCCCTGCGCCTGGAGCGCTGGAAGGAGG
The DNA here is from genome assembly GCF_042674225.1 of Streptomyces sp. NPDC056948. Classification (NCBI taxonomy): domain Bacteria; kingdom Bacillati; phylum Actinomycetota; class Actinomycetes; order Kitasatosporales; family Streptomycetaceae; genus Streptomyces; species Streptomyces sp. NPDC056948. Next base: position 660 of record NZ_JBHUQX010000067.1, on the reverse strand, counting down.
CCTCGGGCCTGGCGCTGATCGCCTGCTGTGTCGTTCCGCTGGCCGCGCACAGCTGGCTCAGTCTGCTGTTCCTCGTCTATCCCCTGCTGATCTGGGCGGCTCTGCGCTTCCAGCTTGCGGGCAGCATGCTGTGCGCCCTCTTCGCCTCGATCACGGTCACGGTGGCGGCGACCGAGCGGATCGGGCCGTTCGACGGGCTCAGCCGCGTGGAGGTGATGCTCAAGCTGCAGGCCTTCAACGGGGCGATGGCCCTGACGGCGCTGATCCTGTCGGCCGTGATCACCGAGCAGATCAACACCCGGCGTTCCGTGGAGCGCGCGTGCCAGGAACTGGTCGAGGTCCTGGAGCACCTCACCGCGGGCGAGTCGGCGGACGGCCGGGCCCCACTGGAGGAGGGCGGGCTCGGGCGGAGCCAGGACGAGTGACGACCCCGGGGCAGAGGTACGCCGCGGTCTGGGGCTGGTCGGCGACCGCTGCTACGCCCGGGCCGCCCACCGGAACGCGTCGGTGACCACCATGGCCTCGGAGAGCCTCCCGGAGGACGCCGATCTTCGGCACACACGCCGGAACATCCTGCTCGGAGGCATCGACATCGACTCGTACATCGGTACGACGATCTCCCCCGACTGCGGCGGCGGGCCGGTGGAGTTCGCCGTGCAC
>NZ_JBHUQX010000066.1:0-28806 GCF_042674225.1 Streptomyces sp. NPDC056948 | reverse complement strand
GCCGCCTCCGGCGCGCCGTGGATCGACACCGCCCCCAACTACGCGGCAGGCCGCGCCCAGACCCTGCTGGCCCCGGCCCTGGCCGCCCACCCGTCCCTCCGCGTCTCCACCAAGGCCGGGTACTTCACCGCGGCCACCGGCACCGACGCCGTCAACGCCGGTGTCCTCACCGAGGACCAGGCCCTGGCCGGGCACAGCCTCGCCCCCGAGTACGTGCGCTGGCAGACCGGCCGCAACCGCGAGCAGATCGGGCGCGAGAAGCTGGACCTGGTCCTGCTGCACAACCCCCGAGCGCGCCCAACCCGACGACCGCCCCGCCCTGCACCGCGCGCTGCGGGAGGCGTTCGTCGTCCTGGAGGAAGCCGTGGCGGCCGGGCATCTGGCCGGGTACGGGATCGCACCTGGGCGGGCCTGGACGAAGGGGCGTTCACGGTGGGGGAGCTGCTCGCCCTGGCCGCCGAAGCCACCGGCGGACAGCACCACCACCTGGTCGCGGTCCAGTTGCCGGTGAGTCTGGTGATGATGACGCCGATCACGCAGGCACTGCACGGCCAAGGGCCGCTCCCGGCCGCCGCCGACGTGGGCCTGCGGGTGATGGCCTCCGCGCCGCTGCACGGTGGCGAGCTCCCGGGCATGGTCGACCAGGAGCTCGCCGACCTCATCCGGCCGGGCCTGACCTCCTCACAAGCGTGCATCCTCGCCGTCGCGTCATGCCCAGGAGTGACGAACGTCCTTCTCGCCGCTTCCAGTACGCCACACTGGAAGGAAGCGGCCGACGCCGTTGCCCAACCCCCCTTGACCGCCGTCCAGTTGCGGGAGATCACCCATGTACTCGCCTCCCCCTGACCAGGACACCGAACAGCGCATGCGCACCCACCACGCTCGCGCCGCCAAGGCCCTGGACGTGCTGACCGAGCCGGGCGGGGAGTTCTGGGGCTGGGCCGGGCGCACCCTGGGCACCCCGGGCCGCACCACCGTCGGCGACCCGGCGTGGCTGCGGCTGGTGTCCGCCCCGGCGGACAAGGCGTCGGGGAAGCTGTGGGACGGCGCCCTGGATGCCCAGCACGCCTTCGGCGACCTCGACGGATACCGGCCCGCGCTCCTGGGCGTCCACGACGCCGTCGACAACGGCACCGCCTACCGCGCCGAGCTGTCGGCCCGCGTCACCGAGCCCGTCCTGTCCGACGACCCTGTCCGCCAGCACGATTTCGAGCTGCCGGACTCCTGGTGGACCGACCTCGCCGGGGTGCTGGAGAAGGTGTCGGCGGCTGGCACCACCCGCGTCGCCGTGCGGCAGCAGTACATGGACCGGGCGACCCCCGAGTTCGTCGGCATCCCGGCTCCGACGGCGCCCTGCTGGACCACCGCCCACGGCGACCTGCACTGGGCGAACCTCACCGCACCGCAGCAGATCCTGGACTGGGAGAGCTGGGGCAGCGCTCCCATGGGGTTCGACGCCGCCATGCTCTACGCCTACACCCTGCTGCAGCCGAACGTCGCCGCTCGCGTCCGCGCCGCATTCCCGGTCCTGAGCAGCCCGGACGGGCTCGCCGCCGAAGCGACCGTATGCGCCCAGCTGCTCCAGACCGTGGCCCGGGGCGACAACCTGATTCTGGAAGTCCCGCTCCGGGACTGGGCTGAGGAGCTGTGCCACGGCTGCCCGACTCCATGAGCCACGCGCCGGGTTGCTGTGTGCCGACGGCGAGACGGGGCGTACGCGACCGCGATCGAGGGGTGCAGCCGTCCGGCGCAGACCTTCCCCCCCCGGCGTGTGTCCCACATGGCCGACGGTGAGCAGCGGGACCGCGTCGGTAGCCGCTTCTGCTAGTCGATCACTGTGCACACCAATCCCGCCCCAGCGCACATCCGGCGGAGGCACAGCACGTCATTGCTGCCAGCATGTGCCTTCCAGCGGTCGCGTATGCCCTACCGTCGTAGCCCTGGTGAGCACGCCGGGGGGGGGCCATGGCGTACAAGATGACCGACGACTACGCGTCCACGATGGTGACCGTCATTCCGGTCATCCTGGTAGTGGCCACTGTCGAGTTCCAGGCACTCGTGAAGCGCGAACCGAGACCGTCACCACGAGAGGGCTTTACGGGAAAGTTGGCGTGGGAGGTAGCGCTCCTAGTGATGTGGCACGGCCTCATCCTCAGCCACGCCGTCATTGAGATGAAGCTGGTCATGTGGCTGGCCACCACGGAGCGGCCAGAGTCGCCGGAGCTTGCCTGGGCGGTTGCGTTCATCGCCTGGCTTGGTCTCGCGTGCGTGGTCGGCCTGACGTTCCTGCTGACGTTTGGCGGCATCATCCGCGTTCATGTCGCGATGTTCAAGGACTTCCTCCGAGATACGAGTTCGCAGTCCTCGGCAGGCGGCTCATCGATCCCGCGCCGGCCGCGGCCGCGCATACGGCCGAGCAATCCCGCACACCGATCGATTCGAGGCCCGCGTCGCGCGCCGCGCAACAGTACTGCGAGGCGACGTCACGCTGCGGGCGGCTGAGGCCAGCCCTTGACCAGCGTCTTGGTGCGGGGGACGGTCCGGGTTCATGGTTCCTACCTGCGATTTCCTGCTGATGTGCCGAGCGCCGGACGAAGCGTTGTTCTCCGGCTGAGGGTCCGCCGCTTCGCCGGCGGGAACTCGAGGTGCGCACGCCGCACCTTCGTCGAGCAGATACCCGGCCTGACCCGGAGGCACGGTCAGCGGACCGAGCGGCTGCGCTCGACGCTGGCCTCGGTCGGTCTACGGGCCGGGCCGGCGCTCGACTGAGCTCCGTACTCGGGGTCTCCGTCAGCCGGAGCACCGTCCTGCGCCTGGTCGACGCCCTTCCCGAGCCGGAAGTGCCCGCCCCGCGTGTGGTCGGCGTCGACGAGTACGCCACCCGCAAGGGCCGCCACTACGGCACTATTCTCGTCGACGCCGAATCCCGCCGTCCTGTCGACCTGCTGCCCGACCGGGAGGCATCGAGCCTGGCGGCCTGGCTCGCCGATCGGCCCGGCGTCGAGGTCGTGTGCCGAGACCGGGCGCCTTTCTTCGCCGAGGACGCCACCGCCGGTGCACCGCAGCCCGTCCAGGTCGCGGACCGGTGGCATCTTTGGCACAACCTGAGCGAGGCCGCCGAGCGGAGCGTCGCCCAGCACCGTCGCTGCCTCCGCGCTCTGGTCCCCACGGCCCGTGAAACCGGACCCGAACCCGAGGCTGCTGTGGCCGCGGACTCGTCCGGTTCTTCTTGGCCGCGCGGGCACCGATTCGCCGATCGGACCCGGGCCCGTCATGCCGCCGTCCACTCCCTGCTGAACGCTAGGCACAGTCGGCGCTCGGTCCAGCGGCAGCTCGGAATGACCTACCGCACGAGCCGAGCTCCTCGAAGAACGCGGCGACGGCGTCCATGTCCTCGACGACGATGCCGACATTGTCCATCCGCCTGATCGCCACGCTGTGCTCTCCTCGATGCTTGTGGCCCAGCGCCCCGCCCGGAACGTATCCCCGAACGGAGCGCTCGGCACAGACGGCGCACCCGGTCGCTAGCCCGGGACCACCGTGTCGCTCATGCTCGGCTTCCCCTCACCCGACGCGTTCCAGGCGCAGACCAGGATCACGTACTCGTGACCCGCCGTGACCCCCGTGATCCTGGCGGAGCGGGCGGAGGCCGGGTAGCCGATGATCCGGGAGTGGTTCATCGGGGTGCTCTTGTCGTACACCCATACCGCGTACCGGACGATCGAGCCGCTGTGCGAGTTGGTCGGCGCCGACCAGCGCACGTCGATCGAGCCCGCGCCGGCCGTCGCGGTGAGCCCCGGCGGCCGACCCGCCGTCGTCGGCGCCGCCTTGCCCCGGACTGCCGAGGACCACGAGGAACGGTTGGCCGCGCCGTCACCGGCGACCGCGCGGACCCGCACCTCGTAGGTGTGGCCGTCGTAGGGCTGGTCGGTGAACTGCCAGGACATGTCGTAGCGCGGGGCGCTCACACCGGGCACCACGTCCTGCCAGTCCGCGTTCGAGTCGGTGGTGACGTCACGCCACTGAACGTCGTAGGTGTGCGCGCCGAAGACCTTGTTCCAGGTGGCGGTGACGCCCTGCTGGGTGCCGTCGAACTTCATGCCGGACGGCGTGGCGAGCGACCGGCCGGGTGCGCTGTCCGGTACGTCGGGCGCGGCGGCGCCGATGCCGAACTCCTTGTGCAGCACGGTGCCGAACGCCTGGGCGATGCGGTACTCGCCGAGGGCGTTGGGGTGCAGCCCGTCGTAGGTGGTGGCGCAGGTCGTCGCCTTCGGGTCGCAGCCCATCGCCTTGTCCAGGTCGGCCAGCTCCACCGGCGAGGCGCTGGTGCTCCAGCCGGGGGCCGCCTTGGCGAGGGCCGCGTTGTAGTCGCTGATGCGCTGGGGGAGGTCGGGGTTCGCGTCGCCCAGGGTGGTCCGCTGGGGGACGTTGGCCAGGACGATCCGCACGTCCGGGTTGACCGCCCGCGCGTTGTCCACGAACTTCTTCATGGTGCCGACCAGATCGGCGCCCGCCCCGTACCAGCCGATGTCGTTGAAGCCCAGCTCGACCAGGAGCAGGTCGGGCGTCCGGCCCTTGGCCTTCAGCTCCTGCATCACCGGCTTGATGGTCGGCACGGTCCGGGTCAGTGAACGGCCCCAGAGGGCGTAGTGAGCCGAGCCGCCAGCGGAGAACCCGGCATTCACGTCCCCGGCGTACTCGCCCTGGACGCGCGGGTCGCCCGGACCTGGCTCCGTGGGCTCGCCGTCGCCGCTCTCGCCCAGCACCGGCGGGCGCGGCGGCTGCGCGTCGGCTTGCTGCACGGTGCCCCGGTACGGCCCGACGAAGGTGACCGGCCACTTCTTACTCCTGGCCCAGTCCCACAGCCGGTAGCGCCAGGTGTGGTAACCCTCGTACCCGTGGCTGATGGAATCGCCGACCACCATGACGTCGCGGATGTCGGTGTGCGTCACGGAGTTGCGGGCGATGATCTCGTCGATGAGCTTGCCGCCGGGGAAGTCCATCATCATGACGCCCATACGGTCCAGGTCGGACCGCCCGCCGAACCGGTCGTCGCGTCCGGCGTAGAACTCCGGGCACCGGTCCTTCTCGGCGCGCAGACACTGGATGAGGAAGTTGTTCACACCGGTCGCCGTCGGGGTGCCGCCCGCCACGGTGTAGGGGTGGACGCCGGTCCCGAAGCCGCTGGTGTAGTTCAGATACAGCGCGTCCTGCTTGTAGGCGTGGTCCTTCTCACCGGGGCGGCTGCCGTCCCAGGTGCCGTTGGTCCGGCGCAGGTGCGCGCGGACCTTCTCCCACTTGTCGTCGATGTCGCTGATGGTGGACAGCTCGAAGTCGTCCTGCACGTACTCCTCGTTGGAGCCGCCGGACGGGTAGGGCTGCTTGAGCCCGTAGCCGCCGAAGATGCCGCCGCCGGTGTTCCGGTAGCCGAGGAGCACGACCTTGCCGCGTACCTCGCCGAGCGTCGGGACGCGGCTCGACTGGCTCTTGCCGGTGACCGAGGGGCCCCAGAACAGGTTGCGCCAGGCGGTCGACGGGGTGCTCTCGTTACCGTCCCCGGTGTACGAGCGGCCGTTCAGGTAGGAGTCGAAGATCTTCTTGCGCCACTCGTCGGTCCCGAACCCGTCGGCGTCCTTGCAGGAGAAGGTGGAGCCGGTGCACTCCGCCTTGAGGTTCATCAGGACGGTTTCGCCGGGGTGGGCGCTCAGGAAGTCGTCGGTGGCCTTCAGTACGTCGGTGAAGTTGGCGTACTGATAGGTGGCGCCGTGGTGGACGGTGAACTTCAGCCCCTCGTCCCCGTTGTCGACCCGGACCCGGATGTCGAGCGCCCGGATGCCGGCGTCGAACTGGGTGGTCAGGGTCTTCGCGCTGAAGCCGTGGTTCTCCTGCGTCTGGGTGATGCTGGTGACGATGCCCGAGCACTGGCCCGTGTCCGGGTCCGGTTTGTCCCCGCAGAGCGCGAGGCTGTCGTGGGTGCCGGGCACCGAGAGCCAGGCGAGGTTGGTCCCGTCCGGGATGCGTGACATCCAGTCGACGTTGGCCGCGGAGGCTTCGGTGATGCTGCTGTAGTAGTCGTTCGCCCGGGCGGGGGTGGCGGAGAGGAAGACGCCGGAGACGGACAGCAGCAGGGCGAGGAGCACACCGAGCACGGTGCTTCTCGCTACCATCGCCGGCCGGCGCATCCGGGATCTTCGGGACGAGCGGGTCTGGCGTATGACAGTGATCATTTCCATCCTGGGGCGGATCGGTCGGTCGACTGGAGGGCCGCGCGTGCGCGCGCGAGTCGTCCGGCGAGATGTGTGATGATCCCCTTGTCGGGCTCGCCGGTTGGTGATCGCAGCCTGCCCGGGACGTCCGTCCCGGGCCAGCCCGGATGGCCGTTCCGGGACGCTGGGACGCTCCGCATCCCCTGACCAGGCGGGATGCGGCCGCATGGGACACGGGGTGGGACGTGTGGGTGGGGTGGGGACGGTGAGGGACGCCGATACGGCGGCCGGGCTGGGCGAGATGCTGCGCTCGCTGAAGGAGCGCGCGGGCCTCAGCTACGGCGCTCTCGCGGGCCGGCTGCACCTGAGTACCTCGACGTTGCACCGCTATTGCACCGGTGACTCGGTGCCGGCCGAGTTCGCCCCGGTCGAACGCTTCGGCCGGATCTGCCGGGCGGACCCTGAGGAGCTGCTGGAGCTGCACCGGCGATGGGCGGTGGCGGACGAGGCGCGGCGCGGGAGGGGGGCGAGCCCGTCGGAGGATGCGGAGGTGCCGGTGCCCGCGCCGGTACCGGTCGTCCAGAGTCCGCAGACTGTCGCGGAGCCGACGCCGCCAGCCCGCCAACTCGTCTCGCGGTACGTCCTGCTGGGGGCCGCCATGGTCGCCCTCAGCACCTCCGGAGCGCTGGCCATCGACCGGTTCCGCGCCGAGTCGGTACCGGACCTGACGGTCCCGGCCATCACGGTGCCCGACCCGTCGACCGAGGAGGTCGGGGCGGCCGGAGGGAACGTCCCCCTCTCGGCGGCAGTCGTCCCGTCCAACGACGACTGCCCCCGGACGGACGGCACTCGGACTCGTCCCACGACGTTCCGCCTGAAGGTGCGAAGCACGGCAGAGGGCCCCGTGACCATGACCGCCATGGACGTCCGGCTACTGTCCGCCGAAGCCCCGCCCGCCGAAGTCACTTACGCGGACTGTCAAGGCACAGACGCACAGCACCCGTTCGCCGTGGACCTGGACGCCCCCGAGCCCCGGGCCGTGAGCCCGAGGCGCGGCTTCCCGCGCGAGGCGTCCGCCGGGACCCCCCTGGTCCTGGACGTCACCGCGCACACGTCGAAGAGCGAGGTGCGCTGGTACCTGGAACTGAGATGGACCCAGGGCCACCGCTCGGGCACGCTACGGATCGACGACGGCGGTCACCCCTTCCGCACCGGAGCGGTGAAGTAGCGCCGTCCCCTCCCGTGGCCTGAACCGAACCGGGGTGGCACCACAGGAGGACAGCGGTGCCACCCGGCCGGGTAGTCCAAGATCTGCGAGCTGGAGCGGAGGCGACAACCTCAACCTCGAAGCCCCGCTCAGGAACTGGGCTGAGGAGCTCCTCAATCGCTTCGGCTCAGGGGGGAGTGAGGGTGTCGGCCTGTGCGGCTAGGTCTGGGTGAGTACTGGCCAGGTGATGCCGGGTGGCGGTCAGAGGAGCGATGAGGCTGGCGGGGTCGTCGTGGGCGAGGGCCGCGTGGAGTTCGCGGATCGGGAGACGGGCGGCGGGGGGAAGGTCGGTGAGTGCGGTGATCTGGCCGGCGAGACGGCGCAGGTCGGCCGCATGGCGGCGGGCCCAGGTGGCGGTGGTGCGGTCCGCGGCGCGGGCCTGTCGGGTGGCCGTCACGCGCTGTTCGCCGGTGGTCCCGGCGGGGCCGGGGCGGCCACGCAGGTAGCGGCGCTCGGCGGCCTGGCGGCTGGCGACGCCGAGGGGGTGGGCGAGGTCGGCCCAGCTGGCGCCCGCGTCGCGGGCGGTTTCGATCAGGCCGGTCTCCCATCCGGCGAGCTGCTCGCGTACCTGCCGCAGCAGCGACAAGGAGGCCAGGGCCTGTTCCGGACCGGGACTGGGAGTGTCGGGGGCGTTCGGCATCTCGTGCCGGGCTTCGCGCAGGGCGTCGTCTATGGCGTCAAGGGCCGCTGCCGCGGCAAGGAACGAGGCCGGGCTGTGGGCGTCGGTGCTGGGCGAGGACGGCTGGCTGGCCGGGGTCACGGACACCTCCCTCGGGTTGTCATCAGGAAGACGACATCGTGTTTGTCATCCATTGGATGACATGCTACAACGGTGTCAGTGAGGCGCATTGGCAGTAACTGCCTGAACCTGCTGGAGGTGTTTTCACGATGTTGATGCGCACTGACCCCTTCCGTGAGCTGGACCGGCTGACGCAGCAGCTGATGGGCCCGGGCACCTGGTCGAAGCCGTCGGCGATGCCGATGGACGCCTACCGCGAGGGCGACGAGTACGTGGTGGCCTTCGACCTGCCCGGCGTCACCGCAGACGCGATCGACATCGACGTCGAGCGGAACATGCTCACGGTCAAGGCCGAGCGCCGACCGGCGGCGAAGGCCGACGACGTGCAGATGGAGCTGTCCGAGCGGCCACTGGGCGTCTTCTCCCGCCAGATCGTGCTCGCCGACACCCTCGACACCGAGCACATCAAGGCCCACTACGACGCGGGCGTTCTCACCCTGCGGATCCCGATCGCCGAGCGCGCCAAGCCCCGCAAGATCTCCATCGGCGTCGGATCCGGCCACAGGGAGATCTCCGGCTGACACCGGCCGGACTCTGGTGCGGAGGACGGGCACCTGCTCTCGCCCTCACCACCCGCCCTCCGCACCTCCTGTCGGCAGTCCGAAGGACATGAAGGGGTGGCGGCCGAGATGACTCTGTGAGGCGTGACGAGGCGGACCGCGCGGCCCGTGTGGTGCTCGCCTTGCTCGGCGCGCCCGGTCGGCGAGGTCCACGCTCAGCTCACGGCACACCTGCCGGAGGATTTCGCCCTGATCCTGCTCAACTCCGCTGCAGCGGCGAACCGCTGTCCCCGAATCGGTTCGTGCGTGCGACCGCGGCCTGGATCGAGAGTGCCACCGCGCAGACCGCGACCTGGGACGTCAGCGCCGTGCTGTCCACGGTCGCCGACACGGCCGGCGATGACCTCCTGGGCCAGATCCTGCTCCAGCTCCCCGACGGCTACGACCTGCCCTTCGGCCGACCTCGGCCCACCTGACCCATCGCTGGGTGCCGGCGCACCGGCTCCAGCCCACCCACCCTGGTTCCACGAAAGGCATACACCGGAGTGATCACCGACGTGCGCGTACCGCTTGAGCACCAGCAGCCGTACTCGACGGCGTATGAGCAGATGCTGGAGAAGGTTCGCTACGAAGGCGCCTACCCCACCCGTGAGAGAGCCGACGAAGCCGTCCGCCTGGTCCTCTCAGGGCTGGGACGTCAGCTGACCGGCGACGAACGCGTCGACCTGGCCGCCTGCCTGCCCCCGGAGGCCGCACGCGTCATGACCGCACAGATCCCCGCCACCCAGCCGCTGACCGGATGGGCCTTCGTCAAGGCCCTCGCCGCCCGCTCCGGCGCCTCCCTGGCCACGACCCGGTGGGACACCGGCTCCGTCTTCGCGGCCGTCGCCGCCCACGCTGGCCCCGACCTCATCACTCGCATCCTCCAACAACTCCCCACCGGCCACGCGCTGCTGTTCGGCCGCGCCGAACTCACCACGGCCGCGTAAGCGGACACCCTGCACGCGGAGCCGCAACAGGAGCAGACCTCGATCGAAGCCCTGCAGAGCCTTTCGCCGCGTAGGCGACCGCCCTGCACGACCGCGCATGCTCATCAGCCCCGCCGTGTGGTTGCCGCCCGGCGGGGCTGACTGCTGTGTGCGAACTGGGGTGCCCAGATCGATGAGTGCGTGCGGTCAGCCGCAGTCGTTGCGGTTGATTTTCAGTGAGCGGGTCTGGTCGTTGAGGTTGTAGCCGCGCAGGTCGTGGATGGATCCGCCGCTGCGGGTGACGCACACATGCCGGCCGCTGTAGTCGCGCTTCTCGTACAGGCGGGCGGTGCGGTCGGAGTTGTTGCGGATCGAGCTGCCACGGTCACGGATCGCGGAGGGCAGGTCCTTCACGCTGCCGTCCACGGCGCCGGACCCACGGCTGACCGCCGAAGTTGATCTCTGGGTAGATGCACACGTAGCCGTCAGGGCAGTCGATGGCTGCCTTCACCGCGCCGGGGGTACTGGAAGCGGAGCCCGAAGCAACCATGGGGGAGAGGGCCAGGGCGGCGATGGCCGCGGCACGCATCACGTTTTTGATCACGCACTACAGGTACTGGTCCCCGGGGCCCGGATGGCATGGTGCGCCGCGGGTTCACTCCACCGGGGGACCAGGTGCCCCGACCGCCGTGGCTGCCGGCGCGCAGGCGGGGTAGGCCGCCGAGACGTCGTCGTAGTTCTGGCGGAGCTGGTGGCCCGCGTCGACCAGCCGCTCGTGTCCGACGGCCCCCTCCTCCAGCACGACCGTCGTCTGCCGGACTCCTGGTGGACCGACCAGACAGAGGCGCTAGATCGGCAACTGTCACCGACCCCCTTTCCGCGCGACAGCAGTACATGGAACGGGCGATCCCTGAGTGCGTCGGAGTCCGGCGACGTCTCGCACGACGAGGCCCGGGGCCGCAGCCGGGGCCGCATGGATGGTGAGGCAGGGGTCAGCTCGGCTGGTCGCCGGTGTACCGGTAGATCTCCGCGCCGCTGTTGATGTGCCACACGGTGCCGTCGGCGCCGGCGGCGATGTCGATGGCCGTGCCGGGGATCTTGACCCACGGATTGCCGCCGCTGGCGTCGTTGTTGGTGTACCGGTAGATGCTGCCGCCGGGGTCGACGCCCCACACGTTCGTCCGCGAGCCCACCGCGATGCGCTTCAGGCTGCCGTTGACGCTCGTCCACGGGTTCGCGCTGTCCTGGTCCCAGGTGTAACGGTAGATCTGGTTGCCGGCGTTGACGCCCCACACAGTGCCGTCGGCGCCCGCACCGATGTCGCTCAGCACCCCGGGGACCTTGATCCACGGGTTGGCGTCGTGATTTGTGTACCGGTAGATGGCGCCCGCAGAGTCCACGCCCCACACGTTCGTCCGCGAGCCCGCGTCGATGCGGACCAGGCTGCCGGAGATGCCCTTCCACGGGCCACCGTCCTGGTCCCCGGTGTAACGGTAGATCTGGTTGCCGGCGTTGACACCCCACACGGTGCCGTCGGCCGCCGCTCCGATGTCACTGAGGCCCCCCGGGATGTTGATCCACGGGTTGCCGTCGTAGTTGGTGTACCGGTAGATGGCGCTGGCTGCGTTCACACCCCACACCGTCGTCCTTGACCCCGCCGAGATGGCAGTGAGAGCACCTGCGACCTTCACCCAATCTGCCATGCCAAATCACCCTTCCCTGAGCTGTTGTTGACCCGGCCATCTTCGGGGCAAATACGAGCTGACAGAGTGGGTGAATGATTGCCTTAAAACTGAATAAGCCTCTAAATCGATGTTTCAAGGGGCATTGCCTTGCAGGCTGGGGGACGCGCGAGGCGCGGCCGCGAGCGTTTCGATTGGAAGTGTTGTCACTCTGACGGGGGGTCGCCACGCATGCCGGTTCGTGCCTCCCGCCTGGACGTCCCCGCCAATCGGGGGCGGACGGAACAGCACAAGTGATTTGGAGGCTGCAGAGCTCTGCGGACGGCGACAGCGAGGCCGCAGTGACCAGCGTTGCTAGTGCTGTGACAGGAAACGATCACCGGCCGCTGCTGGCTCATTGACGAGTATCGAATCGTCATCACCTGGGGGAGAGACCTGATGCGGTGCTGCTCTGTGCTCATACCGTCGGACTCACGGAGCGGTGCTGACAGCTTGAGGGAGACGTGACGGCTCTGGATGAGCCTGGGGCTTACGAAATCCGGACTCATGGATGCCTGAGCGTGCAGGAGGCGTTGGTGGAGTTCTGGGGCTGGGCCGGGCGCACTCTGGGCATCCCGGCCCGGACCACCGCAGGTGCCCCGGCGTGGCTGCGGTTGGTCTCCGCCCCGGCGGACAAGGCCTCGGGGAAGCTGTGGGACGGTGCCCTGGACGCCCAGCACGCCTTCGGCGACCTCGACGGACACCGGCCCGCACTCCTGGGCGTGCACGACGCCGTCGAGGATGCAGTCGCCTACCGTGCCGAGTTGTCGGCCCGCATCGACCACCCCGTCCTGTCCGGCGACCCGATCCTCCAGCACGACCTCGAGCTGCCGGACGCCTGGTGGACCGACCTCGCCGGGGTCCTGGAGAAGGTGTCGGTGGCCGGCACCGACCGTGTCGCCGTACGGAAACCCTATATGGACCGGGCGATCCCCGAGTTCGTCGGCATCCCGGCCCCGACAGTGACCTGCTGGACCACCGCCCACGGCGATGTGCACTGGGCGAACCTCACCGCACCCCTACAGGTCCTGGACTGGGAAGGCTGGGGCGGGGCTCCTGTGGGGTTCGACGCGGCCATGCTCTACGCCTACTCCCTACAACAGCCGGACATTGCCGCCCGCGTCCGCGCCGCTTTCCCCGTCCTGGGCAGCCCGGCCGGCCTCGCCGCCGAAGCGACCGTGTGCGCCCAGCTGCTCCAGACCGTGGCCCGGGGCGACAACCTCAACATCGAGGCCCCGCTCCGGGACTGGACCGCGGAACCGTGCCGCCGTTCGGACCGCTGACCGCCCAAAGGCGGAAGGCCCGACGGGGTCGCTAGCTGATGGATCCTTCCGGAGGGCCATTGAAGCGGAATATCCAGTGCACCGCTGCCACCAGCGGAAACGGCATATAGCGCGGCGCGATCCAGCACCGATCCAGCACGGTGACGGGTCGCCCCGTACGTGAGCCCCCGGCCCTGTCGTGGAACGTCGCATAGATCTCGCGGATCTCGGTCAAGAACCCGCCGGCGTGCTCGGAGTGATCGGGTTCCCCAACCACCGGGTCCTGGCCGGTACTCGCTCCCCGCGCATCACCAGGGACGCGGGCCCCACCACCGTGCCAGCCGCCAGCGAGGCACCGGGCAACGCGATGGAGTGCGGCCCCAGCGTGGCTCCCACGTCCAGTCGGATCTGGTCCAGCTGCAACACCCGGTCGTGGAAGACGTGCGTCTGCACCACGCAACCGCGGTTGACCGAGGCCCCATCCCCGATACGGACCAGGTCGGTCTCGGGCAGCCAGTGGGTCTCGCACCACACGCCGCGGCCGATCCGGGCGCCGAGCGAGCGCAGCCACAGGTTGAGGAACGGCGTACCGAGCAGCAGCCGGCCGAGCCAGGGTATGGCCAGTTCCTCGACAAAGGTGTCATAGAGCTCGTTCCGCCAGACGAAGGAACTCCATAGTGGGTGGCGGCCTGTCCTGAACCGCCCCACCACAAGCCATTTCGCCGCAGTGGTGGCCAGACAGGCGAGTACGCCCGCGCACAGCAGCACCACTCCCGCCAGGGCCGCGGCCACCAGCAGCCCGTAGCGTACGGCGAGCACCTGGAGCGCTACTGCGGCCAGGCTGCCGATGAAGGCCGTACCCATGATCGGTACAAGCCGGCACGCCTCCACGGCTGCCCGGGCGAGCACCAGTCTCCGCGGCGGCGCCCAGGTCCGTCCAGGATCCCCTTTCTCCCGTACCCGGGGCCATGAGAAGCCTGGTCTGCCCAGCCAGGACGATCCGGGTTCGGCATGCGCGGGGACATCTGAGAGCACCCCGACCAGGGCGTCTTGGGGAAGCTCCCGGCCCGGTCTCACGATCCCGGAGTTGCCGACGAAAGCACGCCGTCCGACGCCGGAAGAGTCCAGCCGGAGCCAGCCGCCACGCAGCTCGAACGGTGCCACCAGGGTGTTATCGGCAAGGAACGCCTGGTCGTCTACCCGCATCAGTGCCGGCAGCCCCAGCACGGTGGAAACCTCCGCCTGCCGCCCGACCCTGGCCCCGAGCAGTCGCAGCCACAACGGCGTCAGCAGGCTCGCGTAGAAAGGGAAGAGGGAGGTCCGGGCCATGACCATGAGCCGTGAGACCAACCAGGCGCACCAGGTGACCCTGCCACACGTGGGATGGTACCCGGGAGTCAGAACTCGGCCCGCGAGCCGCACCAGCACGACGGTCAGCGTCGCATAGCAGCCCATCGCCAGCAGGACGAGCAGCGGGGACAGCAGCAGCAGGTCGAGCATTACGGCGCCGAGGCCATGTTCGTCGCCCACGAAACGGTTCAGGACCAGCAGCGCCGGTAGGGAGGCCGCCAGTGGCAGCAGCCCCAGGGCCGACAAGGCCGCACTGTAGGCCAGTTCCCAGCGCCGTGAGCGTCGCCGGACCGGCTGCGGCCAGTCGTGCCCCGCGCGCAGGGCACCGGATATCCGCCGTGCCGGCGAGCCGTACCACCGCTCATCCGCAGGCACTTCGCCATCTACACAGCTGCCGGGTGCGACATCTGCTCCGCTGCCCACCTTGGCACCGGGCATCAGCATGCTGCGGGTGCCCACTCGGGCGCCGTCCCCGATCTCGACCCGGCCCAGATGGAGCACATCGCCGTCCAGCCACCAGCCGGCGGCGTCCGCGTCGGGCTCCAGAACACATCCGGAGCCGAAACGGGCCATCCCGGTCACCGGCGGCATGGCGTGCAGATCCACGCTTTGACCCACCGCGCAGCCCAACGCCTTGGCGTAGCGGGCAGCCCAGTGAGTGCCGAGCAGTGAGGCCATACCGAGTACGGTCCCCATTCGTTCAGCCGCCCACAGCCGCAGGTGCACCGAGCCGCCACGGGGGTGCGTACCGGGTCGGAACCCGGCGGTGAGCAAGCGGCCGACGGCCGCCCCGATCACGACGCGGCCGGGGGCGCTGAACAGAGCCAGCCAGCCCGCAGCGATCAGCCACCATGAGCTCCGTGGGGCCCAGGGCCGCGGACGCAGGAGATCGTCCAGCGCGGCCAGTACGACCAGCAGCCGTATCCCGACCACAGCGCACATCACGGTCACCACCACCAGCTGCACCGCACCGGTCCAGCGGGGGGTGGGCAGGATCGTGCGCCCGAGCTCGCCGCCGACCTCCAGTTCATCCAGCCGTGCGGCGAGGTCCAACAGCCGGGGACACTGGTAGACATCGGTGACGGAAACCCCGGGGACGCGTTCGCGCAGTGTCGACACCAGCTGCGCGACGGACAGGCTGGTACCGCCAAGAGCGAAGAACTCGCTCTCCTCCTCGGGGCGGAGTCCGAGCAGGTTCTCCCAGAGGTCGGCCAGCCATCCTGCGGTGCCGGTCGGCCCTGGGTCCGCCCCCGGAGCGGTACCTGCTGACGTGGCATGCTGCTCAAGCAGCGGCCAGGGCAGGGCGTCACGGTCGACCTTGCCGGACGTGCCGGTGGGAAGACCGTCGACGACAGCCAGCAGGGGCACCAGCGGCTGGGGCAGCCGGGCGAGCAGCAGGACCCTGGCGGCAGCGGTATCGAAGTACTGGCGGCCGTCCCCCTGCACGACCAGGTATCCGACCAGGACCTGGCCGCCCGCCCGGGTGGCGCGTAACGCGGCCGCGGCGGCACGTACCCCGGGCAGCGACTGGAGCGCAGCATCGATCTCGCCGAGTTCCACACGGCGGCCGGACAGCTTCACCTGCTCGTCCGCCCTCCCCACGTACACCAGTCCCAGAGGGTCGGCGCGAACCAGGTCGCCGCTGCGATAGGCGCGGAGGCTGCGCAGAAAAGGGTGCGGCTGGAACTTCTCGGCGTCTTTGGCAGGGTCCAGGTAACGGGCTGTCCCGACCCCGCCAATCACCAGCTCTCCGATCTCGCCCCAGGCCACGGGCTGGTTGTCCGGGCCCACCACGGCCAGTTCGCAGCCCGCCAACGGTGCGCCGATGCGCACGGGCTGACCGGGGACCAGCCGGGCGGCACAGGCCACCACGGTGGTCTCCGTGGGACCGTAGGTGTTCCACAGCTCGCGCTGCGGAGCGGCGAGCCGGTCGACCAGTTCGGCGGGGCACGCCTCTCCGCCCAGGACGAGCAGCCGCACTCCCGTGAGGCACTCGACTGGCCACAGGGCGGCCAGGGTCGGAACAGTGGAGACCACAGTGACACCGCGCTCCCGCAGCCACGGCCCCAGATCGGCACCGGCTCTGACCAGCGAGCGCGGCGCCGGAACCAGACAGGCGCCGTGACGCCATGCGAGCCACATCTCCTCGCAGGAGGCATCGAAGGCGACGGACAGCCCGGCCAGCACCCGGTCCCCCGGTCCCAGCGGTCGGTGCCGGAGGAACAACTGTGCCTCCGCGTCCACAAAGGCAGCAGCCGAGCGGTGGCTCACGGCCACGCCCTTGGGACGGCCTGAGGTACCGGAGGTGAAAATGACCCAGGCGTCGTCGGCTGGCCGCGGCTGACCCGCCTGGCCGCACGGCACGCGGCCGGGGACCAGACGGACGGTCCCGCCTTCGCCAATGACGGCGCAGACCTCCGCGTCGGCGATGACGACCGCAGCACGCCGGTCCGGGTCCTCAGCGTCCACAGGGACATAGGACGCGCCCGCGCGGAGCACCGTGAGCACGGCGGTGTAGAGGTCCACGGTTCCGGACGGCACCTGGACTCCGACCCGGTCCCCCACGCCGACACCGAGCACAGCGAGGTCACGTGCCAGCAGGCCGGCCCGGTCCCACAGCTCGCGATAGCTGAGGACCACGCCGTCGGCGTCGAGCGCGGGTGCGTCGGGGCACCCCCATACGGACGCCTCCAGTATGTCGAGCAGGGTACGCGGGGGCATGGCCGGCGCGGCGGCCCAGACCGCGCCCAGCCCGTTCCGCTGGCGCTCCGGGGAGCCCTGCTTGCCGTACCCGTTGGCAGGTTGAGATGGCCGTCCGCCCGGGGTGGGCCGCGGATATTCCCGGTGAGTCCAACCCGGCTCCTGAGGCGAATCGGTCATCCAGATTCCTTACGGCGGGGGCTCGATGCGCTCCACGAACACACGCGGCGGGCGCGGGGAGGATGCGAGACTCACGGGCGGAAAGGGCCAGGGGCGGCGCTGCACCGAGCGGGACGGCCCCCAGCCGCGCGGGCACTGCGGCGCCACAGTCCGGACCGTCCACGCGGTGCCAGTTTCACCGGTCCGACGAGCACAGCCCGGCAGCGACACGAACTCACGTCGTCGGGTTCTCGGTCGTTGCCTGGCCGGCCAACTTGGCGCTCAGGTCTGACGTCGGTCGATGGTGACGGACTGGATCGCGATGTCCGTGAGCGGGCGGTCGTTCCCCTCCTCGACAGCTGGGCGACGTACTGGTTCTGTTCACGAGTTCCGACGGCAGCTGTGCCTGGCTTCGGGAGGCGCCCCGCCCGGGCCGTGGTCGATGTTCACGAGAACGGGAGGCACTTCGTGGACCTCCCGCCGACCGGGTGGAGATGGGCGTCGGCCGGGCCGCGCGATGTCGTCACCGCGCCCCCTAGGGTGGTCTGATGTTCGATCGCTTGGAGATCAGGGTGTTGCCGCCGGGACCCCGGTTCGCTGCTCAATTGCGGTTCTGGGTCAACGGCGAGGATGTGGTCGAAGAGGCGGTCGGCGAAGGCGGCCGCGGACCGTACGCGGCTGATGCGCTGCCGGCCGACCGCCCCAGCCCTTTCCGGGTGACCGGCGAGGCGCGCCGCCTGGAGCTGGGGGAACCGGAGCGCACCGGTGGCTGCTGCGGCTTCCTGACCGTGGTCGTGCAGCGGTTTGGGGGGATCGTGCAGTGGTCGGACTGGGAGTTTCCGTGGGCGGCGCACACCCCCGTACCCCACCCCCCGCCTGAGCTCCACTTCGACGCCAGTCAGTACGACGCCGAAGTGGCTCGCGCCGAGGCGGACCTGGGGTGGCGGGTGCACCCGTAGGGCCCAGCACCGCGCTGCCTCCCGGCTGCGGGCTCTCACCGGCCTCGCGTCCTTGGTCAACGGGGAACCCCAGCAGGCCCAGGTGCTGTCGAAACTCGGGTTCTGGCTCAGCTCTTGTGGTGCCGACACGGTGGGTGACGGCTGACAAGGCCCTGTTCTCCCGAAGCTACCGCTAAGTGACAAGTAACTCAGCGTGTAGTTAGGGCCCTAGCCTCGCTGCGGGGCCCCGGCACCTCGCACCCGAGAGGCCAGCCGGCCGGGTTTCGACCGGCCCGGCTCACTCCAGTCAGCCAACCGCGTTTGCGGTCCCCGGCCCCGGTGGCAGCGTCGTCGGTGGGGCCCGCAAGATGCGGCACCTGGCGGACGGGATCCGGGAGAGGAAGAGGACATGGCCAAGGAAGGATTGCAGGTCACCGTCCAGGGCGACCTGCCGCCGAAGACGCTGGAGCGGATCTCGGACGCCGTGCGGCGAACGGTGCTCGACGAGGTCGCCGAACTCGACCTCGCACCCCCACTGCGTGAGGTCCCCCCCCCACCGAGCCTGCTCCTGAGCCGGGGCGGCCGGACGACGTGCTGATCCACTTTCCGTTCCTCGGGATCATCCTCGAGCGGGAAGCGTAGTGGCCAGGGAAGCCCCCGGGCGGACACCGCGGGCGGGGCAACCTGCCCCAGCAGCTCCTGTGCCACTGGCCATCTGCTGCTCGGCATCGTCCGGCCGGACGGGACCGTCGCCGCGCTGCACCCGCCGCTGCCGGTGAGTACCGAGTTCGCCGAGCGCGCGGCGGCCCCCGGGCTGCGCCCGCCCGAGGCTCGGTTCCGCTTCGCCGGCCCGTGTGTTGAGTCTGCGTGCCGTCAGTGGGTGGAGGACCGGTGCTGCCTCGGCGACGCGGTGGCGGGCCTGGGCCGCGCTGAGCGCGCCGTGGACGATGCGATCGCGCCGCCGCCGTGTGGCATCCGTCCAACCTGCCGCTGGTGGGCCCAGGGCGGCGTCGATGCCTGCCGGATCTGCCCGCGTATCGTGCACACCACGAAGGCCTCCCCGCCATCGCCCCCACCCACATGAACACCCTCATACCAAGTCGGCTCCAGCTCTGGGTGACCGGCCGGGGCGGGCATCTCTACGTCGCTGTGGTGTGGTGGTCCGTGGCCCCGGGAGAGGCTGAGATGACCACCGAGACCGACCTTCAGAGCGCCTACGACTCCGCCGTACGAGCCCTGCCCGGACCGCGGAGAGCGGGCCGCCGTGTAGCGCTAAGAGGTCGTTTTATTTAGCTTCCCGGACGTGCACCTGATGGTCGAACGTGCGCGCCAAGGGTTCGACCGAAACAGCCACGGGGTGGATCATCGCACCATCACATATAGCCGTGCGTAGTATTCGTGACGGCGGGTCACTCGCAGAAATGACCGCGACGTTTCCGCTGTGCCGACCTCGGCCGCCACGGTCACCGACGACGAGATCCAGGCTGCTCTGGAACTCGCCGATGTGCTAGGGAGCCGGGTACGACCTGGCCTCGGAGCGGGATCGGTACCGGGAGGCAGTGGAGCAGGTCGTCGCGGCCAAGGTGGAGGGGCGCCGACTGGAGCAGCCGCAGGCGCCGGCACCGGTAGTCGATCTGATGGCGGCGCTGGAAGAGTCCGTGCGGAAGGCGCACGCCGCACGCAGCGGCGAGCCGGCCAACTTGCCGGGCCGGAAGCGGGCCGCTGCGCGGGGGAAGAAGGCGACCGCGGCCGCGCGAAGCTGCCAGAGGCCTTCGGTATCGGGCTGAGGCAGGAGCCCGTTCCAGGCCCGGGTCGGTACCACGTGGAGAGCTGATAGTACTGCAACGGTCTTTGTTGTGACGGGTGTCGGCTGTGGATGTCAGCTGCCTGTCTGACGGGACCCCGCAGGACTCACTGGGGCTGCCTTTCGCGTCCACATGATTGAGCACTCTTGAAGGTCGCCCTGTCGAACGCGGCTTTTTGCTCCGCCATTGCGGGCGCCCTTGTCACCCTAGCGACCGTATGCCGTGCTGCCTCGACTCGACGGTAGCGGGTTATCGTGTGCCTGAAAGCTGGGCCCCCGCAGCACTACCGAACCCTGAACCCCCTCAGAACCTCTCGAAGGGAGAAGTTCATGCAGCAAACCAACGAGATGACCGGTGGTGCCAAATTCACGTTTGGTCTCACGCGCGCTGCGACAGAGAGAGAAGGCTTCCCTGTCAGCCACCAGTGCCTGGCTACGATCGACCTGGGGGCTCGGGAGCCAATGCGCTCCACAGACATGGCGAAGGTGGTAGCCGACGCCGAAATCGTAACCTCTTTGCTGAAGGACCATCCGGACGAGATGGTCGCACTCTTTAACAGTATTGTGGCTGGACGCGACGGCGAGGCCAAGGAAATCGCCACACGCCTCGGCCTGAACGAGGAATCCTTTCAACGGCAGGAAGGTGGCATGTGGTTCTGGATTGGCATGGTGGGAGTAGTCATTCTGGGGTGCGTGGCCTTTGGCTGCGACCAATGACCGAGCAGGTGACGGCTCGGGGATCTGCTTGACCGAGTACAACCAGACCGGCCACGAAAAGGCGGAAAGCCCGGATAAATTGGCCCTTGGTTCGCTACAGAGAGCTACTTGTCACTTCGTGGCAGCTTCGGGAGAACAGGGCCGAGAAGGAATTGGGCAGCGGTGTGCCCAGGGTCGAGGGGTTAAGCCGTGGCGTTAGAGGGCGATCAGCCCTGCTGGTGTCTCCCGGAAGCCACAGGCATGGAAATAGAACGAACGCAGATGTTCCTCGAAGTCAACGTGAAGCCACTCGCACTTCGCGGCACGGGCTTCCTTGGCCGCAGCTGCGACAAGCGCGGCGCCAACCCCTCTCGACCGAAGATGCCGGGCGACCACCTTCTTCAGGATGAAGGCTTGTGCTCCGCCGTCCCAGACAATGTTGACGAATCCGACCAGAGAGCCGTCTTCCCACGCGCAGACCCAGCCGAGGCTGTGGCGCTCAAGTCGTGCCCGCCAGTCGGTCTGAGTGATCGGGGAGCCAAAGCCGTCGGCGTGCAACGCGTTGAGGGATGCGTTATCGAAGTCGCCCCGCCAGTCATACTTGATCGCCACGCACGGATCATAGTGCCCCGGTACGAGCCTGGCCCGAATCGATTATTGGGCTAGGAGAACCCGTTTCCGCAGGAGGGCGAAGCCCGCGCGACCGAACATCTGACGCTTGAGCATCTTGATCCGGTTGACACCCACGACACCCGAGCTCCAGGGGAGCATCAGGCCTGCCATGACGGCTTCACGGTCGCGGTCGCGGAGAGTGTGTGGAGACTGGGGAGGTCGTCCTGTCTGACGGCGTCGAGCCAGTCCGGCAGTTGCTCGCCCTGGCGCTCAGTGAGCATGGTCGCGAAGGACCGGACGTGCCTGGTGAGGGCGTCGATCTCGGGGCAGTTGGCCCGGACGTTCTTCAGGTGGAGGTGTTCGGTCTCGGAGAGGGTTTCCGGGCGGCGGAGAACCCATCCAGCGACGGCCCGGGGCGAGGGCGGCCGCGCCATCACGGGACGTTGCGAGGTGCGTTTCAGGCGGAGGTAGGCGCGAACGCGCTGATAGCTGCCCTGGTAGCCGAGCGGAACAATCTCTTCCCACAGTTTCCAGGCATTGGTGCCGCCCTCATTCCAGCGGTCGTCGAGGTAGGGCTTGTACTCGTCGAGGACCGAGGTCCGGGTCTGCCACTGGCCGGTGAAGAGGTCTTCTGGCTTGGTGGCGTCTGCGTAGCGTTTGACGGTTCGGCTCGTCATGCCGAGCTGGCGCTGGATCGCGCGGCGGCTGTGTCCTGCCTCGACCAGGGCGTGGATCGTGGCGTGCATGGTCCGGGTTCGGTCGGCGAACCGGTGGCCGATCGGCCATGGCGAGCCGGACGACTCCTGCGTGGGGTCGGACTCCGTCTCAGTCGGCGCAGATGTCTCGGGGATCAAGACTCGCAGACGTTGGCGGTGCTGGGTGACGCTCCTCTCGGCGGCCTCGCTGAGGTTGTGCCAGAGGTGCCACCGGTCCGCGACCTGCACGGCCTGCGGGGCGCCGACAGTGGCGCCCTCGGCGAAGAACGGCGCGCGGTCTCTGCAGACAACCTCGATTCCGGGCCGTTGGGCCAACCACGCGGCCAGGCTCGACGACTCGCGGTCGGGCAGCAGGTCAATGGGGCGACGGGTTTCGACGTCGACGAGGACGGTGCAGTAATGGTGGCCTTGCGGGTGGC
Organism: Streptomyces sp. NPDC056948; assembly: GCF_042674225.1. NCBI lineage: Bacteria > Bacillati > Actinomycetota > Actinomycetes > Kitasatosporales > Streptomycetaceae > Streptomyces > Streptomyces sp. NPDC056948. The sequence goes on along the minus strand of NZ_JBHUQX010000066.1, from coordinate 6,689 downwards.
GTACTTGTCGACGCCGACCACACGCGGAGCCGGCACTTCCGGCTAGGGAAGTGCGTCGACCAGTCGCAGGACCGTGCTGCGGCTGACCGGTGCACCGACGATGTCGGCCAGGCGCGCGCCGGCTCGGCCCGCGAGGGCGAGACCGATCGCGGCCAGGGTCGAGCGGAGCCGCTCAGTTCGCTGGCCGTGCCTTCGGGTCAGGCCGGGTATCTGCTCGACGAACGTGAGACGTCCACACTCGGCGTTCCGGCAGGTGAACCGGCGTACACGTAAGTGGAGTACGACACTTCGTCCCGCACTTGGAACGTCAACGGGAAACCGCATGTAGGAGCCCTGAACCTGGGCGGACCACGCTGCGCAACCCGGGCACGAGGCGCTTGCGGCCGTGCACCGCACATCGACACGCACTATCGCGACGTTCACGTCCACCGACAGCACCGCGACGTCTGCGATCGACGGGAATAACAAATCCTCCAGCCGGAGCGAGATCTCATTCACAGCTCCGAACTGTCGGCCCAGTCACTCGCGCCACTGCTCCTTTTGGGGCAACTTCCCATGGCATCGCGGAGAGTTCAGTCGTCACTCACAGTGCACGGATCACACAACTTGAGCCAGAACCCAAGAACGGGAGGCGTTTGTACGTGGCTGCGGGAGTCACTCCGGGGCCCCGCTGCATGATCAATGTCGAGGAGTTTGGGAGTCGCTGTGGCCTGCCCCGCAGGTGGTACGGCCACCTCCCGCAACTGACCGCTCCTGCCGTCTTAGGCTTTCGCTGTGGACGCAGGGCTGGCGGGACTCATCGGGGCGTTGGGAGGCGACTTCATTGGAGCCACGGGAGCGTGGGGCGCTGCGCTGATCGCGTTCAGATGAGGAGATCACCGCCGACTGCGCGGCCGCGCTCAAGGACCTGGCCGAGGGCGACAACAGAAAGCCTGAGGAGTGCGAGGGCGTGAAGAAGGATGACTACAACGTGCTGCGGATCTCGCAGAGCCTGGAGTACTCGGGTGTGGTGAAGGACGGGGAGGTCGAGAGGCCCTCACACGCCCAACGGCGGTTCCTGCTGCAGTCGGGCCTCACTCGTACGGCGCCGTGCTGCTCCGTCAAGCCGGGGACGCGCCGCCGTCCGAGTGAGGGCGGTCGACATGAAGGCACCGGCTACCGGATCGCGTTACAGATGATGGCCATCGGTGCAGTGTCGCCCGAAGGAGCGGTCCGTCGCGTCGCGCGTCCATCTGTGCGTCCTGCGCGGCCGCTGGGCAGCACCATCGGCACGACATGCCGGTCCCGCCGAACGCTCCACCGCCCGCCCGCGTTCGGCGCACCACAGCAGGTCTGGGAGGATGGCTGGCAGCCGTCCGTGCCGGGTCCGGGAACCCGCGGGCGGCGAGAGGCGGGCGGGAGAGCGGAGCGGTGCGGCACATGCCGGAGTACCCGGAGTACCTCGCCGCGGTCGTGTTCGCCGCGGGCGGCGTCGTCAACGCCCTGCTGGCACCGCACCGGTTCTCCACCGCCGTCCTGTTCTGCCTCGCGGTGACCTCTGCCGGACTCGGCGTGGCCGACCGCAGTGCGGCAGCCCACCCGACCATCGCCACCGTCCTCGCCGTCGCCGCCCTGCTCCTGGCGCTCGCGCTGGGACTGCTGCTGCTGGCCGACGGCGTCCTCCTGGTCCGGCGCTACGGACCGCAGGCAGCCCTGCTGGCGACCGGGGCCGCCGGCTGCGCGGTGCTGGCGGTGCTCGGCCTCGACGCGGTCTTCCACGCGGTCGGCGGCGAGGCGTTCGGTGCCCTCGTGGTCGCGGTGAACGCGGCCGCGGGATACCTCACTCTGCTCTTCCTGGTCTTCGCCGGCTACGTGTTCGTACGGGGCCGTAGCACCCCTCTGCCGGAAACCACTCATGTCGTCGTCCTGGGCGCCGGGCTCAACGGCGACCGGCCCGGCCCGCTGCTGACCCGCAGGCTGGAGCGCGCCCTCGCGCTCGCCGCCGCCCGCGCACCGGACACGCCTCGTGTGGTGTTCGTCGTCTCGGGCGGCCAGGGCGACGACGAGGTCCGCTCCGAGGCGGACGCGATGGCCGACTATCTGCGCGGACGCGGAGTGCCCGACGACCGGATCGTGCGGGAAGACCGCTCCGTCAACACCGGGCAGAACCTCCGCTTCAGCGTGGCCCTCGTGGACGGCACCCCTCCCGGCCACCGTGCCACGGTGGTCACCAGCGGTTTCCACGTCTACCGCACGACCCTGCTGGCCCGCCGCGTCGGCGTGCCCGTGCACGTCGTGGGCGCGCCGACCTCCCCCGCCTACTGGCTGGCCGCGACACTGCGCGAATTCGCCGCCATCCTGTGGCTGGACCGCCTCCCCCTGGTCGGGCTCAGCCTGCTGCTGGCAGTGCCGGTGGCGACGGCGGTCTTCGAGCACTGAAGCGTCGGCCGCAGACCTCGTAAGAGGTCCTAACAAAGGCGCCGTTCATGGCGCGGTTGAGGTGGGGAGAGGGCTGGCGGGGCTGCCCGACCGGTGCGCGCAGCCCGCTGCGCGGGGTGCGCGCGGCTAGCTCGTCGAGGTCGGCGCCCAGGTTGATGAGGACAAGGACAGCACTAGATTTTGGGCCCGGGGTTCCTGGGCTGCCCTCCCATTCGGTGGTCGCTCCAGTCGATGCCGTCGTCGTGCTCCTTGCTCGACGCGAGTCCGAGGAACCCGAGGAGGGGAGCTGCGATAAGGATGCCCCCGCACAGGCTGCCGATGGCGACGTAGGCCGCGGCGGCGGTGACGGCCAAGAACAGGATGTCGCACACGATCCGCGCCCACAGAGGGAACGGGGCACGCCACGCGTGGTAGCGGCGGTACATGCGCACGAGCTTGCCGGAGGCGCGCTTGGACCGGCCGACCTGTCTCTGACCTGGCCCAGCTGTGTGGCCGTTGCCGTACCGACGGCCTTTTTTCTCGCCCATGGACCTCTTTGTCCCTTCGAGTGCCCCCGTGACCAAAGCAGCTCCCTCCTCTGGGGCGGCCAGCGGTCAACCAAGACCCGATGCAGGCAAGCGACAACGTGAAGCTGCGCGGAGATTTCGGTGTGCTCGCCGACGGGCCGGCCGATGGTGCACTACGCACTGGAGGAGCTGGGAACGCAGTCCTGGAACCTTCGCCTCGGCGACGCCCCCAGCCAGGGTCTGAGGCGGGCTGGGCAGCCGGCCCGGGGCCGGGTCTGGCCGGGGGTGGTCTTAACCGTGGAAGTTGATGTAGCCGTTGCCGTCGGGGTCGTCGTTGCTCTTGGAGTAGGCGTGGACGTCGGCGCGGCTGCCCGACGGCTTGTACAGGTAGATGGTGTCCTTGTCGTTGTTCCACAGGAAGTTGCAGTTGTCGCGGTAGACGACGTTGTGGGTGTCGGAGTCGGTGCCGTGGCCGCCGCGCAGCTTCACATAGTCACCGGGCTGCAGGTAGTGGTTGGCGGTGAAGGCGAAGCGGTTACCGGTGGCGTCCTTGACGACGTAGCCCTTGAGGTTGATCGTCGAGCGGGACGAGAAGTTCTTCACCGTCAGGTACTCCTCGTCGGTGTTGCCCGAGGAGCAGCTGTTGGAGTCCCGGCCCGGCGCGTCGTACTGAACTCCCCGGATCTTCAACGCCGAGCTGTACTCGGCGGCGTGTGCGGGAACGAAGGACAGGGCGGTCAGCGCGCCAGCCGCAACAGCGGCAGCCGTGACGAGGTTCTTACGCAAGAGCGGGCTCCCCATGGTCGAGCAGGTGGTGTCGCCTGTGCAGGACACGCACCCGGGTCCGGTGGTTGCGCACAGACAAGGACCTTCACCCGTTCGAAGGACGTAGAGGCACGTTGCCTCCGGTGGTGGAGGCCCGGCCACCGGCGCCAGCTACCTCCGCCTGATGCTCCTGGGCTGCGGCCAGTGGTGGGACACGAAGTACCGGGAACGACAGATCGAAGCCCGGAACGACCCTGCCAGTACGGGCCCGAAATCGTCGCCCTGCGTGCAACTCGAAGGTCAAGGATCCGGTCGACGGCTTCCCGGTCACCGGGTTCGCTGCACCGCCTCCTCGTACCTCTTGCGGGCCCTGCACCATGATCTTCCTGGGTGCGACGGAGCATTGTCTTGAAGGACTCGTATTCCTTTACCGCCGTGACGCGAGAGGTCCCCTCCACGTGGCCCTTGCGGCCGGTATCGACCTGACGCGGAGCACGCATTCGTTTCAAGGCACCGGCGTTGGATTCTCGGTGAGCCAGTGCTGCAGCTCGCGATGGCGGAACTGGTAGGAGGGACCGCTGTGACGCAGTAGTCCCGCCTTGCAGGACCAGTCGAGGAACCGGGCGAGCCGGAACGGCAGGCGCCGATGTGAGCACATCAGGAACACGACGTATCGCCGGGCCTGACCGCCTCCAAGCCCGACGGCCAGCGCGACCGCGACGCCCGTCGCGAGTCCGCCCGGAAGCCCGTCCAGTGACGCCCCCGCGAGTCCGCCCGCGAGACCGGCGGCCAAGGCACCGACGAGGCCGCAGGCGGCGGCTTCGCCGATGACGGTGCGGGTCGTGGCCGCGTCCCGGGGCTCCACCTCGCCCGCCATCGCGTCCGTGACTCCCCTCGCGATACCGAAGGCGAGTCCGGCGGTGAGGCAAACTTCGGGTGCGCTCGTGGCATGGAACATGTGCTTGATGCCGAATCCTGCCAGCAGCCCGAAGAGGACACCGCCGGCGAGGGAGAACGCGAAGTCCTGCAGTCCCCGGGCCGTGGGCAGCCGTCCGAGACGCAGACGGCGGGGCAGGGGTGGTACCGCATGGGCAAGGCCGGTGCCGAGAGCCAGGGCAGCGATCAGCGCGGTGAACAGGGCCGGTTCGCCGGTGTGCATCGCGAAAGGGAGAGCGGGCAGGGAGACGGCGGCGGCGGAGAGCAGGGCGTCCGTGGCTCCCACGCGGACGCGTCCGGCCAGGGGCCACAGATCGTGGAGCGCCAGATCGGTGCCGGCCGCCGGATTGTCCGGGGTGGGGGCGAGACGAGACGTCAGATAGTGGAGCCAGCGGTGGATCTGACCGGGGGCGTAGTCATGGCGGTTTTCGATGTTCTTCGCGACGGCGGTGATGTACCGACCCAAGAGGTCACTGTCGAGGTCGGCCTGGGTGGCATGGCGCAGCAGGTCGGTCGGGTCTCCGGCCTTGCGGTACACCGTGGCGACGAGGCACAGCCGCCAGGGGGTCGACAGCAACTCGCCGTGCGGGCCAGTGGGATGGGAGGCCAATTGCCGCAGGAGCGGTTGCCAGCGTTGTGGGTCGCCGACGGTCTGTGCGGCGAGGTAAGTGGCGGCAGCGCCGGTGTCCACGGGATCGATGGTGACGAGGGCGGCGTCCAGGAGGGCTTCGGTCCGGGGGAGTGCGGCGTAGTGGTCGGTGCGGCAGGTCAGGATCACCGGGCCGGCGCCGAGGCCGTCCGGGGCCCGGTACTCGTTGAGCCGGTCGAGGGCGGCCCGGGCGCGAGGGGCCTCGGGGTCGGGTGTGCCGTCGGGCAGCGTGGGATCCATCTCATCAAGCCCGTCGAGGACGGGAAGGATGAGGCCCTGATCGACGAGGGTGCCGGCCTGCGCGGCAGGGCATCCGTACGTGTCGTCTAGCCGCTTGATCAGCAGGGTCCGCAAAGGCACACGTGCGTCCCACTGGGCGAGCGGCACGCGGATCGGAACAGGGTCGGTGTCGCTCCGCACCTTCAGCAGGCCGAGTAGGAGCTCCAAGGTCAGAACGGTCTTGCCCGCCCCGGCGGGCCCGGTAATGACCAGCCGGGCCGGCTTGGTGTCGCAGTAGTAGTTGGTGATGTCCGGCAGCGATGGGTGGGGGGTCCGTCGCCGCGCCGCGGCTGGTGGAGCGTCGAAGAGCCTTCCGGCGGGCGGGGCTTTGGCCGGCCGGGTAGGAGCGGCTTGCAACCGGTAACGCAGGTTGATGCGCTGGAAGTCCTTGCCCAGAAGCTGGGAGCGCACCAGGCCCTCGCTCTCGGTGACCTTCCGGGCTAGGGTCCGGGCCCAGCTCATCGCCAGGTCCGCCTCGTTGCCCGCCTCCTTCCGCAACGCCAGGATTGCTACGGCCAGGCTTCCTGCGCTTATCGGCAGACCGATCAACGTGACCAGGTCGGTCGCCTTCCACGTGCCGTGGCGGATTGACCAAAGTGTGTACGTCATGGCGGCCAGAACCAGCAGCAGGGCCAAGATGCCGAAGCACTGCCAACCGCGTCGCTGGCGACGCCCCCCATACATGTCCACGGCCCCATGATGGGATGAACTGCCGCACCCTGTGGGAGGTATGGTCATTCCCGATGGAGATGCGAAGTTGGTGGCGCACCGGGTGATCATTGGGCCCCCTGGCTATAGCGGCGCGAAGTCCTCGCGATCAGCAGGCGGGGAAATCCTCGTGCCCTTCGCGGGCACACTCCGCCGGTCGCTGCTCTGACCTTGGCGTAGTCGGGGAAACGCAGGCGACGGCGGTTGTCGAACCAGGATCGACCTTGCTGCTCGTGACACCGGGGCTGTTCCTTCGACGGCCATGAGGTCATTCGCGCTGGTTCAAGGCTCTCGTCAGCTGGCGGTGGGCCTCCCGGGCGGCCTCAAGTTCGGCCCCTCGCTCCTCCAGAGCGGTGGTCAAGTCGACGGTGCGCTGTTCCAGATTGATGATCGTCTGCTGGAGTTTCTCAGTGCCAGCCGGGCTGCCC